>JAFAMS010000395.1 GCA_019233165.1 Vulcanimicrobiota bacterium
CGCAGCACGTCGGCGGTCGTGTTGCTGTGCATGAAGCCGCCCGTGTCGGTCATGATCGTGGTGAGCAAGCAGGTCGCGATCTCCGGCGTGATCGTCACGGGCAGCTCGCGCAGGAGCCGCATGACGCAGGTGCCGGTCGAGCATTCGGTTTCGAGCACGTAGTTGAACGCGCCGAAGCGCTCATTGCCGAGATGATGGTCGATGTCCAGGATGTTCTCGCGCCGAAGCGGCGGCAACGATTCGCCGCCGCGCGCCGTATTGCTCATGTCGCAAAAGACGAAGAGCGCGTCGGCGGGCAAGTCGGGCGGAAGCGCGCGCGTCACGAGCTCCGAGTCCGGAAGGAAGCGCAGATTACGCGGGATCGTCTCGTCTTGGAAGTACCACACGCGCTTGCCGAGCTGCTTGAGCGCGAGCCCCAAGGCGAGACCCGCGCCGAGCGTGTCGCCGTCGGGCTTCTGATGCGAGACCATCACGAAATGGGTCCGCCGCAGCAGCTCGGCGACGACCTCTTGCGCCGTGCTCGAAACCCCCGGCTGCGTCAGCGTCTCGCTCACTCGTTCGCCTCTGCCGCGCGCGCGGCGACCGCATCGAGCGTGCGGCTGAGCTCGATCGCCCGCTCCGTCGAGCGGTCCTCGATGAAGATCAGCTCCGGCGTGTGTCGCAGGTCGATCTCTTTGCCGAGCTCGCCGCGGATGAAGCGACGGCCGGAATCCAGCGCGTCCATCGATTGGCGCGCGACGTGACGGTCCCCGATCACGGAGATGTACACCTTACATTGCTTCATGTCGGCAGCAATCTCGCAGCGCGTCACCGTAACGAACCCAAGACGCGGATCTTTCACGTCCTCGGCTATGATCTTCGCAAGCACGCGCTGGATCTCATGATCGATGCGGCCCCGGCGCTGCGGTTTCACGAATTCTTGCGCTCCAGTTTGAAAGGCGCTCCGCCCCAGGCTCCGCGCCCCCCACGCGCTTGCGCGTGGGGCCCCCATTTGCGCGGCCCTTTCTTCATCGTGCTTTGGCACGATGCCCCGTGGTGGGCCGCAACGACATTGTTGCCTTTGCGGAGTGTCGCGCTCGCTTCGCTCGCGATATTAGCGTGCATTCTTGCGCTCCAAATACAAGCGCACGCCGAAGGCGCCCATCGTTACCCAGAAGACGAGGCACGCCGCCCAGAACCACGAGAGCAGATGCGTGCGTGGGGAGCGTGCGGTGATGACGAGCTCGAAGGCGGAGATGACGATCCAGACGAGCGTGAGGATGACGCGCCAGCGGAACCGCCGGGCGCCGACCTCGCCGCCGTCACCGAAGTAGTACCGCTGGATCACTCTAGGCGGTCGCCATCTCCGGTGCGACGAGCTCCGAGGTATACGCCTCGATGACGTCGCCCTTCTTCAGATCCTGATACTTGGCGACCTGAACGCCGCACTCGAAGTTCTCTTGAACCTCGCGAACGTCGTCCTTGAAGCGGCGCAGCGATTCGAGCTCGCCCTCGAAGACGACGGCCGAATCCCGCAGGATCCGAACTTTCGCGTTGCGCGTGAGCTTCCCGGACTGCACGTAGCAGCCCGCGATCGTCCCGACCTTCGAGACCTTGAAGACTTCGCGGACTTCGGCGCGGCCGAGCACGACCTCGCGGAACTTCGGCTCGAGCATCCCTACCATCGCCTTCTTGAGGTCGTTCTCGACGTCGTAGATGACTTGATAGAAACGCAGGTCGACTTGTTCGGAGGTCGCCAGGCGCTTCACCGTCTCGTCGGGGCGGATGTTGAATCCGATCAGCACGGCGTTCGAAGCGCTCGCCAGATTGACGTCGTTCGGCGTGATCGCACCGACGCCGGCGAAGATCACGCGGATGTTCACCTCGGCGGTCGAGAGCGACTCGACGCGCGCGCGAAGCGCCTCGACGGAGCCTTGTCCGTCGGCCTTGATCACGAGATTGAGCGTCTTGGCGCCGCCGTCGGCCGCCATCTGCATGAACGTCTCCAGCGTGATCTTCGGTCCGCTCGAGGTTTGAATGCGAACGTCCCGGCGCTTCGTGCTTCGCTTCGCCGCGGCTTCCCGCGCGACGCGCTCGTCCGAGACGACCATCAACGTGTCGCCGGCCGAGGGGACGTCGGAGAGTCCCATCACCTCGACCGGGATCGACGGCCCGGCCTTCTTCACTTGCTTCCCTTTGTCGTCGAGGAGCGCGCGAATCTTTCCGTAGCTGCCTCCGACGACGACGACGTCGCCGACGCGCAGCGTCCCGTTTTGGATGAGGACGGTCGCGACCGCACCGCGTCCGCGGTCGAGCGCCGATTCGATAACCACGCCGGTCGCGCGGCGATTCTTGTTCGCTTTCAGATCGAGGATATCGGCTTCGAGTAAGACCGTTTCGAGCAGCGAGTCGATCCCGTCGCCGGTCCGCGCCGATACCGGAACCATCTCGACTTTCCCGCCCCAGTCGACGGGCTGCAGGCCCTGCTCGCTGAGCTGCGTCTTGACCTGATCCGGATTCGCACCGGGCTTGTCGATCTTGTTGATCGCAACGACGATCGGAACTTCGGCGGCGCGGATGTGGCTGATCGCCTCGACCGTTTGCGGCATGACGCCGTCGTCGGCGGCGACGACGAGAACTGCCACGTCCGTAGCTTTCGCGCCGCGCGCGCGCATCGCGGTGAACGCTTCGTGGCCGGGCGTGTCGATGAACGTGATCTTCCGGTCGTTCTTCTCGACCGTGTACGCGCCGATCCGCTGGGTGATCCCGCCGGCCTCGCCGGCTGCGACGTTCGCTTCGCGGATCTTATCGAGCAACGAAGTCTTGCCGTGATCGACGTGGCCGAGAACGGTGACGACCGGCGGCCGCTGCGTCATCAGCTCGGGACGGTCTTCTTCCTGCTCGACGACGACTTCTTCGCCGGCCTCTTTGACGATCGCCTCAAAGCCGAACTTGCGCGCGACTTGGATCGCAGTCTCGCTCGGAATGTTTTGATTGATCGTCGCCATCGTGCCCATCTTGATGAGCTCTTTGATGATGTCTTTGGCAGGGACGATCATCGAAGTCGCGAGCTCCTGAACGGTCAGAACGTCCGGAATCTCGATCTTCTCGAGCTTCGCAGGGGGCGTCGCCGGCGCCGCGTCGAGCGAGCCGCGCTTCTTTTGGTTGCGCGTCTTCTCGAGGAGCAGCTCTTTCTCGCGGTCCTTCTTCGACTGCTTGTCGTCACGGTCGCGCGGCGTGCTGCGCCCGTCGCGGGCGCCGCCCGACGGCGTGGGGCCTCCCGCGGGTGTGAGCGGTTGGCCGCCGGGACGCGGTCCCATCGGGCGCGGACCGGGCGGGAGCGGGCGGAACGGGCCGTTTCCGGCCGGCCGGGGGCGCCCTGCGGGGGCGCCTGGCCGAGGCTGCGGCTGCTGCAGCGGACGCGCTTGGTAGCCCTGTCCGGGGAACCCGGGTTGCCCGGGACGCGGCGCGACTCCGGGACGACCGGGAAGCCCGACCTGCGGGCCCGGGGCGGCCGATGTGGGTCCGTGACCGTTCCGCTGCTGCCCAGGCGGCGCGGCAGGCGGAGCGATCGACGTCTGTCCGCGCGGGACCGGGCGCAGCTGAGGGATCGGCGCCTCGGGAGGCGCGCTCGGCCGCACGGGAGGCCGCGCTTGCGGGGGCGGCGCGGCAGCCTGCGCCGCCGGTTGCGACGCGGGCGTGGCCGGGGACTGCGGAGCGGGACGAGGCGCACGCTTCTGGGGAGCGACCGGCTTCAGCGTGGGGACCGGTTCGGCGGCGACCGCGGCGGGGGGCGCCGGCGGTATCTCCGGCGGGGCGCTGGTCCGTTTGGCGGGCGCTGCCGGCTTCGCGGCCGGGGCCTCCGCCTTCGCCGCCGCTTTCGCCTTGAGCTGCGCGCGCAACAGGTCGGCGATCTTGTCGTCGACGATGCTGAGCTGATTCTTTGCCTCGAGGCCGAGCCGCCCGAACAGGGCGACGAGATCCTTCGAGGTCATACCGAGCTCTTTTGCGAGCTCGAATATCCGCACTTTACCGGTTGCCATAGAGTCCTTTAGTGAGACCCGCGCGGAACCCAAACGGCTTCGTGCGGGCAAGAGGTTAGTTTAGCATATCGCTGCTCGTCTTGAGAAACTCGGCGGCGGAGGCCGCCAAGCCGGGATACCGTTTGTTCTTCGCCACGCGCTCGGCGCACTTCGCCGAGCAGAGGTATGCGCCGCGTCCGGGCTGCCGGCTCCCTCGATCGGCTACCCAGCCGCCGCTCGCCCGCGTGAAGCGGCGCATCGCGCGTTGCTCCCGCCGCTCGCGACAGCCCACGCACGTTCGAGTCGGTAGCACTACTGCTCGAACATCTCTTTCTTGATCTCTTCGAGCCGGCGCAACAACTCGGGATCGACCGACTCGCCCTCGACCGCCGGCTCCGCGCCTTCCGCGACGACCTCGGTCTCGACGGCCTCGACGACGCCTTCGCGTTCCGCGCGCTCGGAGAGATAGCGGCCGCGATTCTCTTCGGCTTCCGACTCGCCGGTGATGTCGAGCCGCCAACCGCAAAGCCGCGCGGCGAGCCGCACGTTTTGGCCTTCGCGCCCGATCGCCAGCGAAAGCTGATAATCGGGAACGGTGACGAGAGCGACGCCGTCGTCCTCGAAGAGCTCCACACCGATCACCTTCGCCGGAGCGAGCGCGTTCTGGATGAACGTGTTCGCGTCGGGAGCCCAGCGGATCACGTCGATCTTTTCGCCGCGCAGCTCGTCCGAAACGCTCGCGATCCGGCTCGATTTCGGGCCTAGGCACGCGCCGACCGCGTCGATCTCGGGACGGTGTGAGTGGACCGCGACTTTCGTGCGGCTCCCGGCTTCGCGGGCGATCGCCATGATCTCGACGATGTCGTCGCGGATCTCCGGGACTTGGTTCTCGAGCAGACGCTGGACTAATCCCTCGGCAGCTCGCGAGAGGACGACGAGCGGACCTTTGGGACTCTTGCGAACGTCGAGCACGTAGGCGCGAATTCGATCGTTGATCCGATAGTTTTCACGGTGAACCTGCTCGGAGAGAGGGAGCAGCGCTTCGTGCTTGCCGTCGAGCAGAACGTACATGTTACGTTGCTCGTACCGTTGGACGACGCCCATGACGATGTCGTGCAGCTTCGCGCTGTACGTGTTGAAGATCGTGTCGCGCTCCGCCTCGCGGATGCGTTGCACGATCACCTGCTTCGCCGTCTGCGCGGCGATCCGGCCGAAATCTTTCGGGGTCACTTCTTCGTCGAAGAAATCCCCCGGCTCGTACCGGCCGCCGGCCTGTTTCTTGCTGATCTCGAGCTTCGGGTCGGCGACTTCCTCGACGACGTTGCGGCGGTGATAGACCTTGTACTCGCCGCTCTGGCGGTCGATCGTCACGATCGCGTTCGCGTCGCTGCCGTAATTTCGCTTGTACGCCGAGATGAGCGCCGCTTCGAGCGCTTCGAGCAGCATTTCAAAGCCGATCCCGCGTTCGGTTTCGATCTCTTTGAGTGCCGAAAGCATTTCCGTGTTCATGGTTTGCGCCGTCTTTCTTGTTTTTCTTTCGTTAGGTCCGCCCGAAAATCGTATTCGAGTTTCGCGTGCTTGATGACCGAGAGCGGAATCGGCAGCTCGCCCGAAGGCTGTTCGAGGACGACGTTCGTACCGCGCACGCCGGCGAGCTTGCCGCGGTGCGTCTTCGCACCGCAAATCGTCAGGCTGGTGGTCAGCTTCACGTTCGAACCGACGAAGCGTTCGTAATCCGACGGTCGTACGAGCGGACGCTCGAGTCCGGCCGACTCGACCGAAAGCGTGTACGGATCCGGGTACGACTCGAGCGCCTCGTTCAATCGCCGCGAGATCCGCTCGCAGGTCGCGACGTCGACGCCGCCGGGCTTGTCGATGACGACCCGAAGGTCGACGCCGCCGCGCCGTCTGTGCGCCGAGGTCGAAACGATCTCGACGCCGAGCGCCGAGCCGTGCGTGCGTTCGAGCTCGTCCGCGACGCGCTCGAAGGTGCTGATCAGATCTGCCATGACTTCCCCTGACAAGACGAAAACGCGCCTTGCGGCGCGCTCCATCGTGGGTCACTATACACCAACTCCGGCGCGTTGGCAAATGGCGCCGGAACGCTACCGGCCCAGCGACGAATGCGGCTGCGTCGGCGTCGGCGAGGGACGCCGTTCGTCGAACCCCCCGCTCGTGTACGTCTTCTTGCACGGGCCTACGTAGAAACTGGGCGGCAACTCCGGCCCGCGCGTCGTCACCATCCAGCCGGCGCAAACTTGATACGGTCCGATCTTCACGACCTTGATCGCATACAGCACCTGCCCGACGTCGTACGCGAACGCTTTCGTGTTTTCGTTGATACCTTTTAGCGGCGGCGGCTTGAGGTGGAGTGCGTCGTATTCGGACGCGAGCTGTTTCTCGGCCTCCGTAATCTCGGCGAGATAGCTGTGCATCTCGTAGTGGCGGTCCTCGCTGATCCCCGCGAGCATCCGCCGCATCCGATCGTTGAGGTCGCCGACCTTGGGATTCTCTTGCGGGCTCGACGGGCCGGAGGGGCGTTCGACTACGGCGCTCGGGTGCGGGACCGGCGTCGCGACCGGCGGGAGCGTCGGCCGCGGCGCCGGACTGGCAGCTGCCGCTGGCCGCCCGGTCGCCGCAGCGGTCGCCGTAGGAGCGGCGCCGGGGGATGCCGTCACGGCGGCGGCGGCCCGTGGGCTCGCCGCGGGCGCGGCAAGCGAGGTAGGCGCAGCGGTCGCTGCGCGCGTCGGCGCAGCGGTGGGTGCCGGTGCGACGGTCGGCGCCACCGTTGCAGCGATCGTCGGCGCAACGGTCGGGGCAATCGTCGGAGCGACGGTCGGCGGGGCGGTGCGTGGAGCTGCGGTCGGCGTAGGAGCGACCGACGGCGTCGGCAGCACGGTCGCCGTCGGAGCCGGGGATGCCGTCGGCGCTCGCGTCGGGACCGGTGTCGGGGCGAGGGTCGGCACTGCCGTAGGGGCTACGGTGGGGACGACCGCGACCGTCGGCGGGGCGGTCGGCGCATAGGACGGGACGGCCGAGGGGATCGGCCGCGGGCGTGCGGTCGGTGGGAAGGTGACATTCAGCGTCTGCGTCGGCGTCGGCAAGCGCGGCGGCGTCGAGCTGGGAACCGGCGGCGGCGGGGTCGGCTGCGGCCGGCGGGTCGCCGGGGGCGCCGGAACGGGCGTTCGCCGCGCGAGTACCGGAGGAGCCGTGCGCGCGACGGGGACCGGCGACGGGCTTACGGTTGCGGGCGGGGCGGTGCGCCGCTCCAGACTGATTTGCGTCGAGCTTGCGCTGCTCTCGGGCTGGGCGTTCTCGACGCGCACGACGACCGCCGGAAAGAGCAGCAGACACAACAGGAAATGGATGAGGAGCGAGAGTCCGTACGCTCCGGCGAACCGCTTGCGGTCGCTTGGGTCGCGTTTGCGCAGCACCGTCGCGCTCTATGACGGATGTGCCGCGCACTCATCTCGCCGCACAACGGAAAATCTTTTCCTGCGAACGCGCAGGAGGGCGCCGTCGGAACCTTCGAAGCGCGAGCGTGCAACGATGCGGGGGTCATTTCAGAAGCGCACCAAGGTGGTCGCCACCGTCGGGCCGGCCTCACGCGATCCGCAGATCTTGCGTGAGATGTTCCGGAGCGGCGTCAACGTGGTCCGTTTGAATTTTTCACACGGAACGCACGACGAGCATCGCGCGGTGATCGAGGACGTCCGCCGAACCGCGCGCGAGCTCGACCTCCACATCGCGATCTTGCAGGATCTTCCGGGGCCCAAGGTTCGCACCGGTCCGCTGAACGGTTCGCCGTCGGTGCGCCTCGAGAACGGTGCGCCGTTCACGTTGACGACGCGCCAAGAGCCCGGAAGCGCCGCCTGCGTTTCGGTCAGCTACCGCGAGCTTCCGCGCGACGTCGAGGCCGGCAAGTCCATCTACCTGCAGGACGGCGCGATCGCGTTGCGGATCGACGAAGTCACGGCCGATGAAGTGCGGACGCACGTCGAAGTCGGCGGCGACTTGCGCCCGACGCAAGGGATCAATTATCCGGACGGAAGCCTTGGGATCGAGTCTGTCACCGAGCGAGATTTCGAACACCTCGCGTTCGGCCTCGAGATGGATCTCGACTGGATCGGCGTCTCGTTCGTTCGCACGCCCGAAGACGTGCTGCGCGTCAAGTCGTTCATCAAGGAACGCGGCGCCGACGCTCCCGTGATGGCGAAGATCGAGAAGCACGAGGCCCTCGAGCACATCGACGAGATCATCGACGTCGCCGACGGCATCATGGTCGCTCGGGGCGATTTAGGGATCGAGATCCCGCTCGAGCAAGTTCCGCTGATCCAGAAAGATTTGATCGAGCGCGCAAACCGCGCCAGCAAACCGGTCGTGACGGCGACGCAAATGCTCGAATCGATGATCACCAGCGCGAGGCCGACGCGGGCCGAGGCCAACGACGTCGCCAACGCGATCCTAGATGGAACCGATGCGGTGATGCTCTCGGGCGAGACGGCTCGCGGAAAATATCCGCTCGAAGCGGTCAAGGTGATGGCGACGATCGCGTGCGAGGTCGAAAAGAACTATCCGCACGATGAGATGAAGGCGCGGCGACTCGAGCATCACGACCGCTCGACGGCGACCGCGATCGCACAGGCCGCCGCGCTCTGCACGGAAGAGCTCGCGCTGCGCTCGGTGATCACCGGGACGACGACCGGGAATACGGCCCGGCACATCTCGGCGTTCCGGCCGCGGGCCAACATCTATGCGATCACACCCAAGCTCGAGGTCGCACGGCGGCTCGCGGTCGTGTGGGGCGTCGAAGCGCTGATGATCCAGTCGTACAAGACTTTCGAGACGATGCTCGAGCTCGCCGAAGCGCGGCTCTTGAGCAGCAATCTCGGCGAGGTCGGCGAACTCGTCGCCTTCACGAGCGGGATGCCGGTCGGCGAAGGCGGGACGAACGTCCTCAAGCTTCACCGGCTGGAATAACGCTCAACTCGCGGCGGCGCGCCGTTCTTTCAAAAGCGTTCGCGCGTGCTGCAACGACACGCCGGTGGTCGTCCCGGAAAGCATCCGCGCGAGCTCGGCGAGACGGCTCTGCGCGTCGAGCCGAACGAGCTCGATCGTCGTCGTCCCTTTCTCTTCGCGCTTCTGCAGCGCGACCTGTTCGTCGGCGAATGCCGCGATCTGCGCGAGGTGCGTGACGCAGACGACTTGCAAGTCGCGCGCCAGATCGGCGAGCCTCGCCCCGACGGCATTGGCGGTCGCACCGCCGACGCCGGCGTCGATCTCGTCGAAGACGAGCGCCGCCTGCGAGCTGCGGTCCGCGAGGACGACGGTCAGCGCGAGCATCACGCGCGAGAGCTCGCCGCCGGAGGCGCTGCGCGCGAGCGCCCGCGGCAGCTCACCCGGATTCGGGGCCAAGCGGAACTCGCAGCGTTCCGCGCCGCCGGGACCGATCTCGGCGAGCTGTTCGAATGCAATCTCGAAGCGCGCGGCGGGCATCGCCAGCTCGCGCAGCTCGGCTGCGATCTTCTTCTCGCACGCACGCGCGGCGTCGCGCCGCGCTTTCGAAAGCTCCCCGGCCGCACGGACGAGCTCGCCTTCCGCCGCCTCCCGTTCGCGCCGAAGTGCGGCCTTGCGCTCGTCGACGTTCGCAAAGCCGGCGACGATCCCATCGAAACGCACTTTCGCCTCAAAGACCGCCTCGAGCGTTCCGCCGTATTTTTTCTTCAAGCGCTCGATCAGCTCGAGACGGCTCGTCACCGCATCGAGCTCGCGCGGATCCGACTCGATCGACTCCAACCGGCGCGCGATCGCGCTCGCGAGCTCGCCGGCCGCGGCTTGAATCGCGGCGGCCTCGCGCGAGAGGCTCGCGAACTCGTCGCCGAACCGGCCCAAGCCGGCGAGCGAGGCGAATGCCGCACCGAGCGCGTCCGCCGCATTCCCCTCGTTTTCCGAGAGCGCGTCGTGCGCCGCACGGAGCGCCGTCGCGATGCGCTCGGCGTTGGCGAGCACCTCACGCCGCTCGCGGAGGCGTTCGTCTTCCCCCGGCTCGAGCGCGGCCTCGCCGATCTCGCGCGCTGCGAATGCGGCGTAGTCGGCTTCCGCCAGCGCGCGCCCTTCGCTCGCATCGAGCTCCGCCGACGCGCGCTCCAAGCGCGCGCACCGTGCGTGGGTCTCGCGCAGCGTGCGCCGCAGCGCAGCGACCGATTCGCCGGCAAAACGATCGAGCGCGTCGAGTTGTTGGCTCGGGACGAGCAGCCGCTGTGCTTCGTGCTGCCCGACGACCTCGGCGATCCGAGGAGCGAGCGCGCGCACTTGTCCGGCGCTCGCCGGCATCCCGTCGATCCGCGCGCCGGTCTTCCCCTCGGCGAGCTCGCGAACGATGACGAGGTCCTCGCCGGCGTCGAGCTCGATCCCTTGCGCCCGCAGCTCCTCGACGAGTGCCGCCGTCGCTTCGACTTCGAGCGCGACGCGCGCTCGCGTCCGCCCGCTGCGAACGGCATCGGCGCTCGCGCGCGCGCCGAGAACGAAGTCGATCGCGCCGAGCAACATCGTCTTTCCGGAGCCGGTCTCGCCGGTGATCGCCGTCAAACCTTTCGCCGGTTCGAGCTCGGCGTGCGCGATCAGCTCGAAATCGTCGACGACGAGCCGTCGCAGCATCAGCGCGACGTGCCTCGGATCGAGACACCCCAGCGCAGCTTCTGCTCGAGCCGCGAAAAGAAATGCAGCGGGGCGCCACGCGCGAAACGAACCGGCTTCGGCGCGCGTCGAATGATGACGGTCTCGCCGGGCGAGAGGTTCGTGACCTTTTCGCCGTCGGCTTCGAGATTCGCGCTCACGCTCTCGATGTCGACCGTGATCCGGATCGTCGAGTTCGTCGGAACGATCAACGGACGAGCGAACAGGGTGTGCGGCAGCAGGCCGGCGATTCCGAACGCGTCGACGCGCGGCGAGATAATCGGTCCGCCGGCGGAGAGAAAGTATGCCGTCGAGCCCGTCGGAGTCGCGACCACGATCCCGTCCGCGGGGAGGTTGGCAACGTGCTCCCCGTCCAGCTCGAGCCCGAAGGTAACGATTCTCGCCGCGTCGCGTTTGTGGACGACGACGTCGTTGAGCGCGACGAACCGGCTCCCGCTCCCGAGCTCGGCCTCGAGCGCCGCCCGTTCCTCGATCACCATGTTGCCGCACAGCAGCTCTTCGAGCCCTGCGCGAACGTCCTCGTCGCCTTCGAGCTCGGTGAGAAAACCCAAACGCCCGGTGTTGACGCCGAGCAGCGGGACGTCGTCGGGATATCCGACTCGCGCCGCGCGCAAGAGCGTCCCGTCCCCTCCGATCGCGATCAACAGCTCGGCATCGCCGACTTTCGCATCCTTGTTCGCGAGCCCGAGATCTTCGCCGCCGCCCTTGCAAACGGCGATCGCGAATCCGCAATTGCGCGCGGCAGCAGCGACCTCGAGCGCGGCACGCCGCGCGGCCTCTTGACCGGAGTCGACGAAGAGCGCGAGGGTGCGGCGCGACATCAGGCGTGCGCTTCGGCGACGAGCGCGTCGATCTTCGCGTCGTCGAGAACGCCGCGGACGCCGCCGCGCAACCAGAGCAAGAACTCGACGTTTCCGGCCGGCCCGCGCAGCGGCGAGGCGACGGCCCCGGCGATCTGTAGGCCGAGCGCCGCGGTCGCGTCCCGAAGCTCGCGGAGAATCTCTCGATGCGTCGCGGCGTCCCGGACGACGCCGCCGCCGCCGAGCCGGGCGCGTCCGGCTTCGAACTGCGGTTTGAGGAGCGCGACGATCGAGCTCGCATTGCCGCGCAAAAGACGGACCGCGCGCGGCAGCAGCGTCCGCAGCGAGATGAACGACGCATCGATGACGATCAGATCGAAGCCCTCCGGAAACGCGGCCTCGTCGAGCGTCCGGAAGTTCGTCCGCTCCATAACCGTCACGCGTGGATCTTCGCGCAGCTCCCACGCCAACTGGCCGTAACCGACGTCGAGCGCGACGACGCGGCGGGCGCCTCGCGCCAAAAGACAATCGGTGAACCCTCCGGTCGAGGCGCCGACGTCGAGCGCCTCCATACCGGCGGGGTCGAGTGCGAATGCGTCGAGCGCCGCCTCGAGCTTCTCGCCGCCGCGGCTCACGAACGGCCGCGGGCGTTCGATCTCCACCTTTGCATCGGGCGAGACGGTCGTCCCCGGTTTCGTGAGCGGCCGGCCGTCGACGCGCACCCGTCCGGCCATGATCAGACTGCGCGCGCGCGAACGGGTGACGCCGCCCGCTTCGGCGACGGCGACGTCCAACCGAACCGCGCTACGTCCCGGGCCCCGCGCCACTCGGCGAGCCGCCGACGGCCGCGTCGATCGCCTCTTGGTGCGACTTCAGCAGCGCTTCGCACTTGCGCGCCAACTCGCGCCCTTCTTTGAACAGCTCGACCGAACGATCGAGACCGACTTCTTCGCTCTCGAGCTGTTTGACGATCGCTTCCAAACGGGCGAGGGCGGCTTCGAATTCACCCGACTTGTTCTCCATCCGCCTCCTTTCGTTCGACGCGCGCGACGAGCGTTCCGCGAGCGAGCTGCGCGCTGACCGTCGCGCCGTCGGGGACTGCCGCGACGTCCCGAACCGCACGCCCATCGTGACGAACGATCGCGTATCCCTGTTGCAGGATCGCTTCCGGATCTTTTCCGCGAAGCTCGCTGCGCAGAAGCGCGAGCCGCTCCGACGCGCGGCGGAGCCGCCGCTCGAGCGCGTGCGTGAGTCGAACGCGCGCCAGCTCGATCTTCTTTTCGCGCTCCGCGAGCTGGAGGCGAGGATCGAAGCGTCCCAAGCGCTTCTCGAGCGATGCAAGCGCGCCGCTGCGGCGGCGCCGCGCCTCGCCGAGGCGACCTTCGAGCATCTCGACCGCCCGGTCGAGTTGTTGCGCGTGCGCGCCGATCGCGCGGCGCGCGAGCCGCTCCAGACGAACGGTTCGGGCTTCGAGCGCCTTCAGCAGCTCCGCGCGGGTCCAAGGCGCGACGAGGTGCGCCGCCGCCGAAGGCGTCTCGGCGCGACGGTCGGCGACCAGATCGGCGATCGTGACGTCGCTCTCGTGTCCGATCGCCGAGATGACGGGTATCGGCGCGCGCAAGATCGCGCGAGCGACTTCCTCGGTGTTGAAGGCGAAAAGATCCTCGTAGGAACCGCCGCCCCGCGCGACGACGATGCAGTCGACGCCGTCGAGCCGAGCGGCACGATTGATCCCCCGAACGATCTCGAGCGCGGCCGCGACGCCCTGCACGGCCGTTTCCACAAACTCGACGTGAACGTGCGGCGCCCGCTCGCGCAAAATCTTCAAGAAATCGCCGGCTCCGGCCGCTCCGGTCGAGCTCACGAGCGCGATCCGGAAGGGGTAGCGCGGTATTGCCCGCTTTCGCTCGCCCGCGAACGCGCCTTCGCCGTCCAGCTTGCGCTTGAGCCGTTCGAACATCTCGTGCAGACGGCCCACGCCTTCGAGCTCGACGCGGTACGCGATCAATTGATACTTGCTCGCCTTTGTGAACGCGCCGATCTCGCCGTACGCGATGACCTGCCGTCCGTTCTCGAGCGCCGGAAGATCCCGCGCGCGGTCGCTCCAAACGACGCAAGAGAGCAGCGCGTCGGCGTCCTTGAGATCGAAGTAGACGTTTCCGCTCTTATGCGTCGAAAAATTCGAGATCTCGCCGCGGACGCCGATATTGCGCAGCCATTTGTCGCCGGTCAAGATCGTGCGCAAGTAGCTCGTGATTCGGGCGACGCCGACGACGCGCGGCGCGCTCGTTTCTTGCGGACGCACTACGGTGTTTCGACGGGCGCCGGGCTCGGCGGCTCGTTGTCGACTTTCATGAAGTGCTCGCCGTCGCCGATCAACCCGGGTGGAACTTCCGTCGGGGCCGGCACCGCTTTTTGCGTCACGGCGCGATGCGTCCGCGGAGCCGGCTCCTCGACCGAGCCGCACGACGCCGGCTCCGTCCCGGCCAAAAAGTATTCGATGCGTCCCGTCGAGCAGAGGCGAACCTTGCGAACCTCGCCGTTCGGCATCGCGAAATCGTGCGCTGGAACGCCTTTGAGCGCGGTTTTCATGAAGCGAGCCCAGATTCGCGCGGGGATGTTCCCGCCGTACGACTCGTTCATCTGCGTGTAATCATCGTTCCCGAGCCACACCGCCGCGACGAGGTCGGGCGTGAACCCGACGAACCAGGCGTCGCGGAAATCCGACGTCGTCCCCGTCTTCCCGGCGGCCGGGCGCCCGAGCTGCGCGTTCGGGTAGCCGGTGCCCGAGGTGATGACCGATTCCATC
>JAFAMS010000409.1 GCA_019233165.1 Vulcanimicrobiota bacterium
TGGCGCTGAAGTCGACTTTCTCGAAGAATCCGAGATTGTTCAGCCGCTCGTAGTCACGGCGCAAGCCGGCCTGCGTGATGACGTCGCCGACGTGCAGCCGCAGCTCGCGTCGAATCACGTCGTCGTGGGTCTTCGTGTTACCGGTGATCTCGATCGCTCCGACCCGCGCAACCGAGATGCTGTAGCGGACGTCTGCCGTGCCGGTCTTGAGATCGACTGTTGCCGGATCGATTCCGGCCTCCAAATCGCCGATCTGCAAGTCGTATTTTTCGTACAGTTTCTTGAGGTTCTCGAAGTCCTTGTCGCGCAAGTCTTCGGAGTACGGCTGCCCCGGCTTCACGGAGAGCACCGGGATGATCACGTTGGGGGGGAGGAGCGGATCGGCGTTGGGGGGCGGAACGATGAGGATGTTGCGCACGCGCAAACCTTCCTGGATCTTCAGCGTGAGCGCGCCGTCTTGCGTGATCGAAAGATCCGGAACGTGCGTCGCGAGCTGTCCGCCGTAACCGATCTTGTTGTAATAGGAGTTGATCTTGAGAACGTCTTGATGGAACGTGTTGCTGTTGAACACTTGGCCGACCGCGGTGTCCATCAACGCGAGCAGCGTATCGGCCGGAACGTGCTCGTTCCCTTCGAAGAGAATCTTCGTCAGCACCGGATTCTCGATAACGCGGAAGGTGATCGCGATCCCGTCCGGGCGCTGCTTGATCACCGGCGGAACTTGGTCGGTGAAGAAACCGAGCGCGAAGATGTTCGCGAGGTCTTCTTGGACGGTTTTCTCGTCGAAAGGATCGCCTGGCTTGGTCTTGACGACCGAAAGAATGCGGTCGGTCGGGACGTGAACGTTGCCGGAAACGGAGACCGAGACGACCTTCGGCGCGCCCTGTGCGCTAACGGAAACCGGCGCGAGATTCGCGATGAGCGATACGATCAGAACTGCAACGCGAAGCGCACGGGCGCGGAAGATCATCGGTCGATACGTTTCCTTCATGAGGCGAGCGCAGGTACGTGCGCGCATCGCGGCTAGCGGAACAAGCGCTGGATATTCACGGTGAAGCCATGAGTCCCCCCAAGGTCTGCAGCGGAGCCGAGCTTGGGGTTCGTGCTCAGATATGCGTCGGGTTTTACCCCACCTAGCAAATACTGTCCCTGCTGAGTGAACGCCGTGAAGATTATAGATGTCTGAGGACTCGGGCGGGATTCGACGCCGAACGTGATCCGATACGGATACGTTAGCGACGTGCCGTACAAGAGCGAGGAGTTGCGGCCGAGCAAGTGCCGCGCTTGCACACCGAAGCTGCCGGTCGGCCCGACGTTCAGCGCGAGGTCGGAGAGTCCGAATGCAGACCCCAATCCCGCCTCGATGGGGGCTAACAGGCGCGCCGTGAACTGCGCGTTGATCAGGTTCGCAGCCTCCTGCGAGAGCTGGATCGTCCCGCCCGGCGTCGATTGGAAGGCGTTTGGCGGGAGCAGGATGTTCGTCGAAGGCGCGAGCGCATTGAGGGAGCCTACCGACGCGCCGAGCGCGGACGCGTCGAAGAGAAGTCCCACGATCGTCCCCTCGTCGTACGGCGGGTTCGAGGCGTATGAGAGCTTGATGTCGGGGACGATCCCTTGGGCCGAAACCGTGACGTCGATCGGGGGAGCCCCTTGGGCGGCCTGAATTTGCGTCGTCGCTCGCGCCTGGAGCGAGGGCGAGGTCCCGTTGGCCGGTGAGAACCGCACGACCGCCTCTTGAATGCGGAAGGCCCGGTTCAGAAAAAGCGTCCCCCCGGGGTTCGCTTGGAAGCTCCCCCGCAGCTGCGGGGCTGCGAGCGTCCCGGCGACGGCCACGCTCCCCTTACCGCCGATGTCCAGGATCGGCGAACGGATCCGCACGTTGTTCCCGACGGCGACCGAAAGATCGAAGCCCAGCCCCGAGGCCCAGCTCGGGAACGCGAAAAGTCCGGACGCGACGGGGCTCGGAGCGCTTTGCGGCAGGGCGGAGGCGATCGAAAATTGGGAGCTCGGCGTCGCGGTGCTTCCGGCTTTGAGAAATGCGGCGAGAGGTACCGATGCGTCCGAGATCGTCACCCCGCCGCCGAGCGTCCCCTCCCTTTCAGCGACGCCGCGGCGCAGCCACAGCTTGCCATCGATCCGCGCCGAGCCGTACCCGGGATAGCCGGCCCGGATCGCGTCGAGCGCGAGCTGCACGTCGTAGATTGGACGGCTGAGCGTGCGCAGGTCGGGGAGCGTCAACGTCCCGCTCGCGCGTAGCGCTCCGCCTCCGATCGATCCTCCGAGGCGCGTGAGTTGGACGGTGCTGCCGTCGAATGCCAGCGAGCCGTTCATCCCCTCGATCGGTTCGGTCTCGGCCGGCCCGGTGTATCCGCCTCCGGCGAGGTCGAGGCCACCGATCAGCCGCGGCGCATCGACGGTGCCGCGGACGCCGATCAGCCCGTCGAGCGTCCCCTGCAGCTTCGAGCCCGGCGCGAGCAGCGTCGCAAACTGATCCAGCGCGACGCCCTTGAGTCCAAGGTCGAATTGGAGCGCGGCTTTCGGCGGCCCGATCGCGAGCGGCGAGCCCAGCAGCGGGACGGCGCCGGCGAGCGTTAGCCTTCCCGAGCTCAAATAGGC
>JAFAMS010000480.1 GCA_019233165.1 Vulcanimicrobiota bacterium
GAGATCGCCGGTGAAGCGCCGAGCGTTGACGAGCGTCGAGCCGACCGCGAGGCTGCGGCCTTGGACGACGACGAGTGGTCCCGTCGGATTCGCGCTGCCGAATTCGAGCGAGATGCGTTGCGGCTTCCCCTCGCCGCCCGTGCGTCCGTAATCTTCACCTTCCTTGAGAATCCGGGCGATCAAAGTGTGCCAGAACTCTGGCTTCATCCGAACGTTGACGAAGCCGGCGGTCGCGGTCACGTCGGCGACCGTCGCACGGAGTCCCGGCTCGGCCGCGAGGGCAGCCTGCGCGATCTCGATCGCGATCGCTTGCGGCGCCTTGCGCGCGCTCTTCGCGAGCTTGAACGCAACGTTCGTCGCATAATCGCCGAAATCGGGGTTGCGCGGTCGCTCGAACGCAACCTCGACCGCGGCTTCGTCGCCGTACAGCGAGCGCGCGGTCCGTTCGAACGCTTCGGCAACTCCGTGCAGGTCCGGCTTAGTGATGGTAGGGCTCCTTGCGCGCGATCTTCGCGGCGCGATACAGCTGCTCCAGCACGATCGCGCGCGTCCACTCGTGCAGGAACGTCAAGCGCGAGAGCGACCAGCGCACGTCGGCGCGGGCCCACAGCGCCTCACCGGCGCCGTACGTCCCGGCGATCGCGAAGACGAGTCGCGAGATCCCTCCGGTAGCCAGCCGCTCGAAGCGTTCGGCGAGCTCCTCGCTCGCAAACTCTTCGCCCGTCCGCTCGAGGAGCCAAAGCTGCTCCCCCACGCCGCCGCCGACGGCGCGCAGGACCGCCGCCGCCTCCTCATCGACCGAACCGGTGCGCACCTCGACGACTTCGACGCGATGATACGGCTGCAATCGCTTGAGCTGTTCGGCGCAAAGCGCGCCGACGGCGGGATCGCGAACGCGCCCGACCGCGACGATGCGAATCTGCATCGACGCTAGGCGAGGCTCTTGACGCGCCGGCCCCGCTCGATCTCGGCTCGGTACTCGGCTTCGAGCGCCTCCGGACGCTCGCGGTACTTCGCCCAAAGCGCCGGCATGTGCGCGATGTCGGAGAGGACGCGCGTCAGCACGGCGTTGACGGGCGTCGGAATTCCCAATCGCTGCCCGGCCGCGACCACGGCGCCGTTGAGGACGCCGACTTCCGTCTTGTTCTTGCCGGCGCGAAGATCCAACAGCAACGACGGCGGCTTGCGCCCGCGGGCGCCGGCGATGCGGTTTGCGAGGATCAAGCGGGCGAGCGGCGATGGGAGCGTCGCGATCCCTTGGAGCGCCCGCAGCGGGTAGCGCGGAAGATCGATCGGCGTGAGGTTTTGGGCGAGCATCACCGCGCGAACTTCGCGGATCGCGCGGATCTCCAGGGTGAAGACGTCGTCGAAGTGGACGAGACGCTCCGGGAGGACGTTCAAGATCGCGCACGAGGCGTTCGCGACGTTGTTGAGTGCGAGCTTCGACCATTTCAGCGCGCGATAGTCGTTGACGGCTTTCACCTCGAGTCCGGCTTGTCCGAACGCGGCCAGGATCCAGTTGTGCGCTTCGTTGCCGACCGGCGCGAAGGCGATCCCACCGTCGTGCGTCGCGCGGCTCTTCCCGTCGCGGTCCTTTCCGACCGGGACCGTGAGCGCGCACGCGACGACCGCGTCGGCTCCGAACGCGGCGGCGAGCTTCTCTTCGTTTCCCACGCCGTTGAGCGGGCAAAGGATCGCCGCTCCGCCGCTCGGCAGGGCTTTGCGCAGGGACGCGATTGCGCCGTCGAGGTCGTACGCCTTGACGCCGACGATCGCGAGGTCGGCGGCGACCGGCTCCACTGCATCGAGATCGCGCGGCGCGTACGCGACGTCGTTTCCGATTCCGGCGAGAAGGTCCCCGAGGAACGTTCCGATCGCACCCTTGCCGACGATATAGACTTTCAGCGCTCGCTCCTCGTCCCGGTGCTTCCGAAGCCGGACTCCCCGCGCTCGGTTGGCGTCAATCCCTCAACATCCTCGAACGTCCCGGCCGCTACCGGCGCGAGCACGAGCTGCGCGATCCGATCGCCGCGGTGCAGCACGACGTCGCCGCTGCCGTGGTTGATGATGACGATCTTGATCTCGCCGCGATAATCGGCGTCGATCGTCCCCGGCGCGTTAAGCAGCGTCACGCCGTCGCGCAAGGCCAGCCCGCTGCGCGGCCGCACCTGCAGCTCGTAACCGTGCGGCAGCTCGACACACAAACCCGTCGGAATCGCGGCGCGGCCGCCCGGCCGCACGATCAAGTCCGCGTCGAGCGCCGCGCAGACGTCGGCGCCTGCAGCCGCGGCGGTCGCGTAGCTTGGAAGCGGAAGCCCGCTTGCATGCGGGAGCCGCTTGACGCGCACCGCGATGCGCTCAGGCAAGCTCGGTCAGAACGGTGCGGAAGCTTTCGACGTCGGCGAAGGAGCGGTAGACGCTGGCGAAACGAATGTAGGCGACTTTGTCGACGGCGCTCAGCGCCTCCATGACCTTCTCGCCGATCATCGTCGAGGGAACTTCGTTGTCGCCGCGCGAGAAGAGCTCGCGCTCGAGTTTCGCCACCATCTCCTCGAGCTGCGCGTCGGAGACCGGACGCTTCTCGCAGGCGCGCTGCAAGCCGGTCAGGATCTTTTCTCGATTATATTGCTCGCGCCGGCCGTCTTTCTTGACCACGAAGAGACGAGGCGCTTCCATGCGCTCGTAGGTCGTGAAGCGGTGTTTGCAAGTCAAGCACTCGCGCCGCCGACGGACGACCGATTCGTCGTCCCGCGAATCGACAACGCGCGTCTCGCTCTTGCGGCAAGCTGGGCAGAGCAGGTCGTGCGGCCTCGTGAGGGGGTAGGGACCCCCAATATATTGGGGTTGGGCTCAGTATAGGGCACGACGCACGGGGGCCGCAAATACGAGGTCGGCGCCGCTCTATTTGGCGGCGCCGATCTTGAACATCTTGGTCCCGCAGACCGGGCACTTTCCTTCCGTCGCCGGCCTGCCGTTCTTCATCGTTATCTGCACTGCGTCTTTGATCTCTCGCTTCGTCTTGCACTTCACGCAGTACGCTTCCGCAGCCATATCGCTCAATTTCTCCCGTGCGGCCGCCTGGTCGGCCCACTCGGGCGGCGGCCACGTCGCCGACCCATATTCCCTCCCGGCAGCATTCCCCTGGTCTTGCGAACGAGGCGGACCGCCACAGGGAGATAAGGTGGAGGCGCCCGTTCTTCTATCGCCGAGCGAGGTAAGCGAGCTTTTCCTGCGTGCCGAACGGCGCGCGCTGCAGCGACCGCTCTGGGTGTGCGGCTCTCTCGAAGGGCTCGCGGCACCGGCGGTCGCCGTCGTCGGCACCCGCGCCCCGAGCGGCGCTGGACGGCGTCTCGCGTACGAAACGGCACGCGCGCTGGCCGCCGCCGGGATTTGCGTGGTAAGCGGCCTCGCGCTGGGGATCGATGCGGCGGCCCACGAGGGTGCGCTCGCAGCCGGCGGCCCGACGATCGGCGTCCTGGGCGGCGGTCACCGGCGCTTCTTTCCTCGCGCGAACCGCGGGCTCGCCAAGCGGATCGTCGCCGGCGGCGGTGCCGTGCTCTCTCCGTTCGCGCCCGAGCACGCGGCGTATCCGCCCCAGTTTCTCCAACGCAACGCGATCGTCGCCGCGCTCAGCGACGGGGTCGTCGTCGTCGAGGCGGCGGCGCGCAGCGGCGCCCTCAACACCGCGTCGCACGCCGCCGACCTCGGAATCCCGGTGATGGCGTTTCCGGGCGACGTCGACCGGCCGAAGGTCGCCGGTTGTCTCGCACTCTTGCGCGACGGTGCGACGCTCGTCCGCGACGCGCGCGACGTGATCGAAGCGCTCGGGATTGCAGCCGCGCCGCCGCCTGCTTCGCAGACGCTTCCGAACCTCGCGCTCGACACGCTGGACGGAAAGGTGCTCGCCTTCTTGCGTGACGGGGAAACGGAATTTGAAGCCCTTGCCATGCGGACCGGCGCCGGTGCGGGGGAGCTTGCTGCGCGACTCGTCGCTCTTGAACTCGCCGGGCTCGTCGAATCGAGGAGCGGCGCGCGCTACGCGCTAACGTGAGGGTCGTGCGACATCCCAACGTCCCCGAATCGCTCGATGGGTGGAGCATCCTCCACCGCATGTTCCGCTTTCGCCGCCGGCGCTGGGACGCGCTCGACGCGACGAATCGAACGCGCATCGCCGCCGAAGCCGTCGAGTTTCTGCAACCGTTGCACGAAGATCCCGAGAGCGACGCCGCCCTCGCCCAGCTCCTCGGTCATAAAGCCGATTTGATGGTCACGCACTATGCTCGCAGCTTCGATGCGCTCGGCGACATTCAGGTCGGCTTCGACCGGCTCGCGCTCTCCGATTACTTGGAGGCGAGCGCCTCGTACGTCTCAATCCTCGAGCTCGGCCTGTACGACGCCACCGCGAAGATCCACGCGAACCTGCGCGAGCGCAAGCTGAAGCCGCATTCGCAGGAATGGAACGACGCGTTCGACGAGCTCTTGCGGGAAGCCGGCGAAGAACCGCGCAGCGCCGTTCGCCTGTGGGCGAAGATCCCGCCGCGCCGATACGCGTGCTTCTATCCGATGGACAAGAAGCGCGGCGAAGACGTCAATTGGTACATGCTGCCGTACGACGAGCGCGCGGCGCTGATGGTCGAACACGGAAAAATCGGCCGGACGTTCCACAGCCTGGTCACGCAGGTGATCTCCGGTTCGATCGGGTTCGACGATTGGGAATGGGGCGTCGATCTATACGCCGACGATCCGCTCGTGTTCAAGAAGTTGATTTACGAGATGCGGTTCGACGAGGCGAGCGCGAAATACGCCGCGTTCGGGCCGTTCTACACGGGCATGCAATTCTCGATCGAAGCGCTTCCGGCGTTTCTGGACGGGCGCGAGCGCGCCGCATTGTTACAGCAACAGTTGCGCTAGTTTTAAGCCGCGTCTAAGAATTCAATCGAAAGTTTGCCTGCTCGACGCGGCGGGTACGTTTCGATTCCTTGACATGACGAGATCGAGCACGACGATGCGCAGTTCTCTCGCCGTTGTCTTGCTGGCGGCGGCGAGCGCGGGCTGCGCCCCGCAACGACCGCAGCGCCCGCCGGCACCGCCGCCGGCCGTCGTCGCCGCGGTTGCCAGGCCCACAAGCGTGCGACCCTCGATGACGCTTTCTGGGATCGTCGCGCCGGCGCAGAGCGTCGCCATCTCCAGCTCGCTCGCCGAGCCGGCGATCTCGGTGAACGTCCAAGAGGGCGATCGGGTCCGCGCGGGTCAGGTCCTCGCCGTGCTCGACACGTCGGACTTGCGGGCGACGCTCGACTACGACCTGCGCAACGCGCAAGCGAACCAAGCCGTCACGACGCAGGACGTCTATTCCGGGCAGGCGTCGATCGCGCAGGGATCCGAGCAAGTTCGTCAAGCGCAGGCGAACTTGCAATCGGCGCAGGCGACGCTGGCCAACGCGCGCCGCGACCTGCAGCGCGACCAGTCGCTGCTCGCGCAAGGCTATCTTTCGCAGCAGGCTTATCAGACGCAGCTCACGCTGGTTCAAAACGACGATCAAGCCGTCCGCAATGCGCAGGCCGCGCTCGGGAGCGCCCAGGCGAACCAGGCCGCCAACGGGACGATGACGCAGGGTTTGCAGGCGGCGAAAGTCGCGCAGGCACGCGCCCAGTCGCAGGCTTCCCTCGCGCAGGCCGATCAGACCAAGGTCAGCATCTCGAAAGCGACGATCGTCTCGCCGATCGACGGCGTCGTCGTCAATCGCAACATCAACGTCGGCGAGTATCCTGGGACGCGGCAGATCTTCACGCTGCAAGAGACCGATTACGTCTTCGCAATTCTCGGGGCGTCAACGTCGACCGTCTTCCAAATCCGGCAAGGCGCGCCGGCGTTCGTCAGCGTCAACGGAAGACCGGGAGCCATTCGCGGAACGGTCGTCGCGGTGCTCGACCAGCTCACGCCCGGGTCGACGAATTTCGCGGTAAAGGCGCGCGTCCTGAACCCTGGCGGGATCTTGCACTCGGGAATGGCGGTGACGACGCGGATCGCGCTCGCGCCGCTGGCCGGGACGGGAATTCCGTACACGGCGTTCCTCGACGACAATCACAATTCGGTGATGGCGATCGGGCCCGACGACACCGTGCACGTC
>JAFAMS010000063.1 GCA_019233165.1 Vulcanimicrobiota bacterium
GACGTGCAACGCGGGCCCGTACGAAGAGGCCGAGGTCGGTTTGTCCTCAACGGCACCGCAGAGATATTTGAAGTACCATTTGCGCGGACAGTCGGCGTACAGGTTGAGCGAGGACGCGCTGAAGTGCTTGCGGCGTCCCGGAAGCGGCCGCGACGGCTCGGCGTCGACGATCTGAGGCGCCGCCGGCTGCGGTGCGTTCGCGGCCGGCTGCGGTTCGAGCTCGCGGCGGAGTGCGAGGCGCAGGTCGCCCGGTTCCCACGTCCGCTCGAGCAGCGTACAAGCCTCGTCGAGCGCTTCTGCGACCGCCAGCATCGGAGCGACCGCGTCCCCGTCGAGCCCCAGCTCGAGCGCGATCGTTGCGACGACTTCGTGAGCGGTCGCTCCCTGCGCGCGAAAGGCTGACGCGATTCGTTCGTTCGTACGCTTCTCGGCGGCGAGCAGCCCGTCGAGAACCGCGCGTAATGCGGCGGCGTCGACGACGATCTGCGTCGCCGGCTCGCTTGGGAGCCGAAGGCCGAGCTCGACGAGTCGCGCGGCGATTGCGTCGCGCACGCTTGCCGGGACGTGGTCGTCGGCGTTCGCGAGTGCGTCGTCGATGCGGCGCGCGAAGAGCGGGCTTCGTACGGTTCGCGGAGCAAGCGGTGCGCCGCAATTCGTACCCAAAGCGGCGATCGCACAGCGGCGAACGAGCCCCAAGCGGGGCGCGGGCGCGTCGATCACGCGAACCTCTTTTCAAGGCGCGAGGTCCCGCCCCTTCGCTCTGGAAGGGAGATGCCGATGCGCAGGATCATCGTCGGAATCTCCGGGGCAAGCGGGAGCGCGTATGGGTTTGCGATGTTACGCGCCTTGCATGCGCTCGAGGACGTCGAGACGCACCTCGTCCTCTCGAAGCAAGCGCCGCAGACGATCGCGCTCGAGATGCCGGGCAAGAACGCGTCCGACTTCGAGGAGCTTGCCGACGTCGTCCATCGCGACGACAATCTCGCGGCGTCGATATCGAGCGGCTCCTTTCAAACCGACGGGATGGTCGTCATCCCGTGCTCGATCAAGACTGCTTCCGCGATCGCCTATGCCTTCAACGACAATTTGCTCGCACGCGCGGCGGACGTCTGTCTCAAAGAGCGCCGCAAGCTCGTGCTCGTCGTTCGCGAGACGCCGCTCCACCTCGGACACCTGCGGACGCTGACCCAGCTCGCGGAAATCGGCGCGGTGATCCTCCCGCCGATCCCAGCGATGTACGCGCGCCCGGCGAGCGTCGACGACATCGTCAATCACACCGTCGGGAAAGTCCTCGACCAGTTCGCGATCGGCAACGAGCTCTTCACGCGCTGGCGATAAGGTGAAGGCGCTCGTTCTCGCCGGCGGACGCCGCGACGCGGTGTGCGACGGGACGAACGCGCCGAACAAAGCCTTCGTCCCGATCGGCGGCGTCCCGATGGTCGAACGCGTCTTGCGCACGCTGCGGTCAGTGCCCCAAATCGAACGCATCACCGTCGTCGCGCCCTCCGTGACGCTCGGCGATCCGGCGCTGGCGGCGGCCGACGAGCGAAGGGAAGCGGGAGATCCGATCGTCGAGAGCATCGAACGCGGGCTTACCGGCTTCGATCCCGGCGAGCTCGTTTTGCTGGCGACCTCGGATGCGCCGCTGATGGCGCCGATCAGCGTCGAAGCGTTCGCGATCGCACTCTGGCTGACGCAAGCCGATCTCGTCTATTCGATCGCCGAAAAAGCCGCGCACGACGTCATCTATCCCGGCGTCCCGCACACGTGGGCGCGGATGACCGGCGGCGTCTACTGCGGCGGCGCGCTCTTCGGAATGCGCCCGCGCGTCCTCCCAGCGCTCCGCGGCTTCCTCGACAAGCTCGCCGCAGCGCGAAAGAGTCCGCTCCGCCTCGCATCGTTCTTCGGCTGGGACGTCCTCGTGCGCTTCGCACTAGCGCTCCTCTCGATCGAAGCCGCAGAAAACCGCGCCTCAGCGATCCTAGGCCACGAAGTAAGAGCCCAAATCGTACCCCCCGACTGCGCGTTCAACGTAGACCGAAAAAGCGACATCGCGCTGGCGGAGCGGTTTCTCGACGCGGAGTCACAGCGAACGTAGGCGCGAGCGCACACACTACGGTGTCATCCCGAGCGTAGGCGCGAAGCGCCGGAGTCGAGGGACGCGCGAAGCACAAGCCACTCACGAAACGATCGCGCCCAGCGAAATCGAACTGGCGTGGTGGTTCGCCCCACCAATCCCGCCAAGCGGACTTGCCACTGCCGGTAATGTCGAGATGAGCGCGTTTGTGAACGTCTATTACGTCTACGTCCTCAGATGTTTCG
>JAFAMS010000227.1 GCA_019233165.1 Vulcanimicrobiota bacterium
CGAGGTCGTCGTGTCGCAAGCGGCCTCGGCGCGAATCGCGGCCCTGTACGCCCACTGGCACGGGCGCCGCGTCATTCCGGCCCAGCGCGATCCGCTCGTTCCGTCGCCGCAAGGCGAGCCGGGCGAGCGGGAGCACGTCGTCGTGTGGGCGCCGCAGACCCCGATCGAAGAGCTCGCACTCAAGCTCTGCGCAGTCGAAGAGCTGCACTTGCCGGTCTATGCGGTTTGCAACGAAGGGCCGCTCCCACCGGGGATTCACCGCTGTCCGCTCGAGCAGGCCGAGCCGGTCTTGCGCGGCGCGGCCGCGATCCTCGTCGCCGATGACGACGGGCCCGCTTCGGCGATCGCGCTGGCCGCGTATGGGATCGGTTTGGCGACCGCGCGGACGAGCGGCGCGCTGGAATTCCTCGAGGGGATCGCGTCGTTCGACGGCTGGAACCGCGACTCGATTCTCGCGGCGGTCCTGCAGGCGATCGGCGCAGCCGCGCCCGTGCCGCGCCTCCCGGTCGCTGGAGAGCGCCGTACCCCGGCGCGCAACGCCGCCTTCGTCGGGGAACGCGCGCAGCTCGTCAGTATCGTCATTCCGACGTACAACCGCCGCCGGGTCTTGCCGCGGATGCTCGAATCCATCGCCCGCCAGCAGTACCCGGCGATCGAAACGATCGTCGTGAACGACGGCGGCGAGGAGATCGGCGACATTGCGTCGCGCTTCGAGGCCACTCTCGTCGAGCGCAGCGAGAACCGAGGTCACGCCGCGGCATCGAACGCGGGGCTCGAAGTCGCACGCGGCGAGTATGTCGCGGTAATCGACGACGACGACGTCCTCTTCCCGTATCACGTCGCGACGCTGGTCGACGTCCTCGAACGATCCGGGCGCGACGTGGCGCACACGAACAGCTTGATGATGCTGACCGAACGGGAGGGCGCAGTCGTCGGCTTCTCGCCCGGATCGCTCGGCGCGATCGACCCGAACGAGGCGCTCGTCCTGTGCCCGCTGCTCGGGATGCTCTCGATGCTGATGCGGCGCAGCGTCTTTGCGGAGGCCGGCGGCTTCGACGAAGCGCTGACCCCGAACGACGACTACGAGATGATCTTGCGGCTGGCGTTGCGCTACGACGTGCTGCACGTCGACCGCACCACGTGCTTGTACTCGTACAGCGCGACGAGCGCGAACACTTCCGTCGCGACCGGGATTCGCTACGCCGAGTTATATGAGGAAGCGTATCGCCGCCACCCGCAGCCGGACCGTCCGATCCTTGCGGCCAAGCGCCGCGGCTTCGTCGAGGCGATCCGCCGGATGGAGGGGATCCGGCTGAGCGCGGTCGGGGCGCGCCTCGACCGGCCAATCACGATTTGACCTGGCCCCGCCCCGGTCGAGGGGCAGAGGGACCCAAGGCCCGAAGAACCGCCGGGACATGAGGTCGAGGACGAAACGCACGGCGGCCGCCTTCTCGGCGGCCGGGATGCTCGCTGTTGCGGGATGCTCGGGCGGTTCCACGGGAGGCGGTACGTATCACCCGCCTGCCGGGCCACCGAAGCTCACGATTCCGGCGAACTCTCCGCGGGTGAAGCTCGCGTTCAAATTCCCGCAGCGCGCGATCCCGCAGCCGCCGGTCAAGAAGAAGAGCTCGAAAAAGGTTACCGTGCGAGCGACGCGCTCCACGTCTCGGAACGTGAAATACCTCAGCCCTGCGGTCGTTGCCGGCGGCTTCGTCGCGATCAAGATTTATCAGAACGGCCAGCCGGCGTTCCCGGACCAGGTGCTGACCGTCGGGATGACGGCGGGTAGCCAGATCCAGTGCTTCAGCGGCTACGGCAGCTTCTGTTACAACACGGTCCCGGTCTTCGCGCCGCTCGGCGACGACGAGTTTTTCGTTGCGATGTACGACTCGCAGGCGAAACTGCTTTCGATCACACCGGGGATCCCGGGGGCGTCCGCGTTCCCGGGCTCGTTGCCGTATCCGACGACCGTGACCGCGCAGGGGGCGAACGTCAACGTTCAAACGGCGGGCGTCGTCAACAGCATCTTCACCGGTTCGACGACGCCGTGCGTCGGCTTCAACAGCGGCTTTGCGGGTTCGTTCATCCAGTTTCTCGACGCCGACAACTACGCGATCAGCGGGCAGTTCGCAAATCCCGTCACCTTCAACGTCAGCGGGGGGTGGGGGCTCTACGACTACGGGTCCTTGCAACCGTCACCGGTCACGGTTTACGGCGGCTACATCAACGAGCTCGACTTCGAAGCGTCGCAGGACGGCGCCAGCGGAGCCATCTCGGCTTCGTCGACGACGTCGATCACGATGAACAACTCGCAGCTCTTCGCCGCCGACAAGCTCGCCTTCACGCCGAACGCCGGGACGTTGCTGGTTACCGGTCTCGTGAGCGGCGGGACGCCGGCGTCGTTCAACTGCGGGAACACGGCGCTGATGGACGCCAAGGTCGGCACCCCGATCTCGATCGCGAATCCGGTCGCGATGGGGAACAGCGATGACTCCTCCTTTCCGGCGCCGTTCGTATCGGTGGTCGACGGCGCTCCGGGCGGTACCTTGGTCGACATCGTGGACGTAAGCCTGTTCGATGCCGGCGTCGTCAACGCCACCGGGCAGTTCTACAACGCGATGCCGGCGTACCAAGTAGCGATCCCCGGAACGCCGGTCGACTCGATCGTCTCGCCCGCGTCTGCGAACAACGAGATCTTCGTCCTCAATGCGGACGGCACGATCGTCGCCATCGATACGTCGGGCTTCTGCTCGACGTGCGTCATCCCGAACGTCAACGCCACGTTGAACTCGACGGTCACGAGCCCGACCTCGATCGGCTGGATCAATAACGGAGTGGACGAGCTGTTCGTAACCAGCGGGAACTCGCCGACCTTCGAAGAGATCGACAACCCCATCTTCGGGCCGGTGTTCGTGTCGACGAACGTCACAGGCCTAAGCTTCGGCGGGGGCAACTTGATGCCGACCGCGGTTCTGAACGGCGCATACGGCGATCCGTCGACGAACAACGTATTCCTGCGAGCGTTCGATCCGACGGTGATGCCGCACAACATTCTGGTCGAATGCGCGACGCCGAGCGACGGCTGCGGCGGCCTTTCGGCCCTCCCGATCGGTGCGTTTACGGGCGGGCCGCAAAGCATCGGCAACTCGACGACCGGGGGACAAGTCCTCGTCGGAAGCGGTACGAGCGTCCTCTCGTTCATCGAGACTCCGCTGACCGCCGGCGGAACGTTCCTCTCCGGCGTGAACGCAAACCGAATCCTGACGACGGCGGATCAAAGTTTTACGGCCGT
Organism: Vulcanimicrobiota bacterium; assembly: GCA_019233165.1. Lineage (GTDB taxonomy): Bacteria > Vulcanimicrobiota > Vulcanimicrobiia > Vulcanimicrobiales > Vulcanimicrobiaceae > JAFAMS01. The sequence goes on from JAFAMS010000227.1 coordinate 3,293, forward strand.
CGGCAACGGCGTCTTCGGATTCTTCCCCGCCGGCTCGTCCACCAGCGTCGGGAACGCGTTCGGCAGCTTGATCGCGATCAACACCTTCCAAGGCGGCGAATAGAGCCCGTCGAACCCACGCCCGATGATCGCCACCGCGCGCCCCGACGTCGCGCCGCGTCTTCGGGAGATCGTCGGCGCCGCTAACTGCATCACCGAGCCGACCGAGCTGCGCACCTACGAGGCCGACGGGCTCACGAGCTTTCGCGTGCGGCCGGCTGTCGTCGTCTTGCCGACATCGACCGAGGAAGTTGCGGCGTGCGTCAAGGTAGCGCGCGAAGCGCGCATGCCGATCGTTCCGCGAGGCTCCGGAACGGGGCTTTCGGGAGGCGCGCTTCCGAGCGAGGATTCGATCGTCATCGGACTCTCGCGGATGAACAAGATCCTTTCGGTCGATCTGGATGGGTTGCGAATGCGCGTGCAGCCGGGCGTCATCAACCTCGACATCAGCAAGTACATCGCGCCGCTCGGTTACTATTACGCTCCCGATCCGAGCTCGCAAAGCGTCGGCTCGATCGGTGGGAATGTCGCGGAGAACTCGGGCGGCGCGCATTGCCTCAAGTACGGGTTCACGACGAACCACGTCACCGCGCTCACGCTGGTCCTCGAAGACGGGAGCGTCGTTCACGTCGGCACCGAGTTCGGCGATCCGCTCGGCTACGATCTCGTCAGCGCCATCG
>JAFAMS010000371.1 GCA_019233165.1 Vulcanimicrobiota bacterium
ACGCCTCGACCATCACGGCGACGATCGCCGCGACTTGCTCCGCGTAGTGCGGTTTGTCGAGATGACCTTTGCGGTCGGCGAGCAGCGCGTTGAAATCGCGGCGCCCCTCGATCACGGCTCGATCCAAAAGAGCTCGTCGCCGAGCGCGACGAGCTCGCCGTTCTCGGGGACGATGCGCGCCACGACACCCGCGTAGTCGCTTGTGATCTCGTTGAAGATCTTCATCGCTTCGAGCGTGCAGAGCGTGTCGCCGGCCTCGACGCGGTCGCCGACCTCGACGAACGGCTCTTCGCCCGGCGCGGCCGCACGATAGAACACGCCGACCACGGGCGCCGTGACTTTCTTCGTCCGAGCCGAGGCCGCCGGAGCGCTCTCTTCGGGCGCCGACGCGGCGCTCGGCGGCGGCGGCGCGGCGCTCGGCGGCGCTGCCGAACGCCGTACGACTTCGATCTCGTCCTCGCCGGCGCGAACCCTGATCGCATCGAGATCGAACTCGCGCAGGATCCCCGCGAGCGCCTCGATGCGCTTGAGCTCGTCCATCACGCCGCCCCTTCGACGGCCTGCAGCACCGCCCCGGCGACCGCCTTGGCATCGCCGTGCGATGCGATGCGGCGCTCGCGGCGATCGTCGAGGTCGCGCACGATCAGCTGGCGCGCCGCCAGCTCGTCGTCACCGACGATCAGCGCATAACGCGCGCGATTACGATCGGCGATCTTGAACTGTGCGGCGATGCGGCGCCCGCCGAAGTCCATGAAAACCGGCGTGCCGCCCGATTCGCGCAGCGCGCCGACGACGGGGACGAGCCACGCCCGCGCGGCTTCGCCGAGCGCGATCGCTTGGAATCCCGAGCGTGGGGGCTCGGAGTCGCGGTCGGGTGCGATCATCAAGAACCGCTCCTCACCCAGACCGAAGCCGACGGCCGGCGTCGGCGGACCGCCGAGCGACTCGACGAGGTTATCGTAGCGACCTCCTCCGCAGATCGCATTCTGGGCGCCGAGCGAGGGCGAGACGATCTCGAAGACGGTCCGCGTGTAGTAATCGAAACCGCGAACGATCCTCGGATCGACGAGATAGCGCAAGCCGAGCGCGTCGAGATAGCCGCGCACCTCGGCGAAATGCTCTTCGCACGACGAGCACAGCGCGTCGAGAAACGTCGGCGCGCTCGCGATTGGGTCGCGGTCTTCGGGCGCTTTGCTGTCGAGGATTCGCAGCGGATTGCGCTCGAGGCGGCGACGCGAATCCTCCGAGAGGCGACCCGCAAAGGGACGAAAATGCCGGAGCAGCGCTTCCCGATAATGCGGCCGGCACTCCGCATCGCCGATCGAATTGATCCGGAGCGTCGCGTCGTCGAGCCCGTATTTGTGTAACAGCTCTACGGCGAGATGCATCACTTCGACGTCGGCCTCCGCCCCGGGGTACCCGAAACATTCGACGCCGAACTGGTTCGCCTGACGATACCGCCCCGCTTGCGGTCGCTCGTAGCGGAAGAACGGGCCGATGTAGTACAGGCGCTGCGGTCCTTGTGCGAGGAGATTGTGCTGCAAGAGCGCGCGCACCGTCGGCGCCGTCCATTCCGGACGAAGCGTCATCGAGCGTCCGCCCTTGTCCTGGAACGTGTACATCTCTTTTTCGACGATGTCGGTCGTCTCGCCGACGCCGCGCACGAACAGCTCGGTCGCCTCGAACATCGGCGTGCGAATCTCGCCGTATCCGAATCGCTCGGCAAGCTCGCGCGCCGCCGATTCGAAGCGCGCCCACCGCCGGCTCTCGGGCGGAAGGAGATCTTGCGTGCCGCGCGGCGCCGATATCTCGATGATCGTCTCCGCTAACGCGGCTCGAGCAGCTCGACCGGGATCCCGTTCGGATCTTCGACGAACGCGATCGTCCGCGTCCCGCTCGGCGACTTTTTCGGTTCCTTGACGATCCTGACGCCGGCGCCGCGCAGCCGTTCGATCGTCGCCGGAACGTCTTGCACTTCGACGGCCAGATGCTCGTAGCGATTCCCGACCTCGTACGGCGGATGGTCCTCGAGATCGTAGACGAGCTCGATGTACGCGTCCCACCCGTCGCCGACGAACGCCATGTCGGCGTTCCCAGGATAGTGGATCGGACCGTCGAGCAGTTTGAGGCCGAGTTTCTTGGTATAGAACTCGATCGATTCGGCCATGTCGTTCACGAAAATCGAGGTGTGCAGATAGCGGGGCACCGGGGCTCCTTTCAGGCGCAAGCCTGCCGCGTTTCGGGGGAGTGGGGTAGAATGTCATTCATGGACCGTACGCGCGGGGCCGTCGAGGCCGAGCTGGAGCTCCTCGAACGCGCCGCCGACGAGGGCTCGCTCGACCACATTCGGGCCGCAAGGCTCAAGGCGGCGCTGCGGCGTTACGTCCAGGCCCGGGAACTGCTGCGGCACGGGGGTACCGGCGACGAGCCGGTCGAGGAGATCGCCCCGATCCGCCGGGTCGAGCCGATCTAACTTCCCAGTTTCGCCAGCGCGAACGGCGCCGTCAGGAAGGCGCCGACGAGATAGAACAAGGCGAAGACGGCGGCCGGCCGCGCGACCGTTCCGAGCAACGCGAGGACAAACGGCGCAACGATCAAGATCGCGCGTCCGAGGGCGTGCACCGGCGCGACCGCATCGACGCTTTCCAAGCCGTGCTGCACCCAAGCGGCGTGCGCGATCTGATACGCGACCCCCAACACGAGCGCGTAGGCGAGAAAGCGGACCAAGAACCCCGCGAACATTTTTTCGTCTTCGGTTCAGTGCAGAAAGAAGCGATAGCTGGAAAAAACGAGTGCGACGCCGCGCGCGTCCGCCGCGGCGATGACCTCGGCGTCGCGAATCGAGCCGCTCGGCGCGACGATCGCCGTGCATCCGGCATCGGCGGCCGCGAGCAGACCGTCCGGGAACGGAAAGAAGCCGTCGCTCGCGCAAGCCGCACCGCGCGCATACGCGCCGGCGCGCTCCCCGGCGATTTGAACGGCGCTGACGCGGTTGGTTTGACCGGCGCAGATTCCTCGCGCGCTGCGACCCTTCACGACGACGACGCCGTTGCTCTTCACGTAGCGCACGATCTCCCACGCGAACGCCAAATCTCGCCACTCGTCCGCGCTCGGAGCGCGTTTGCTGACGACCTTCCAGAGTTCGGGAGTCGCTGCAGGGTCCGTGTCTTGGGCGAGGATCCCGCCGAGCGCGCTGCGCACCTCGAGCTCGGCGACGAGCTCCGCCGGCAGCTCGGGACGATACCGCATGATCCGAAGGTTCTTCTTGCGCCGCAAGCGCGCGAGCGCGTCGTCGTCGAACGCGGGCGCGGCGACGATCTCGAGGAAGAACTCACCCAGCGCGTCGGCGGTCGCCGCGTCGACTGTTCCATCGACCGCGATGATACCCCCGAACGCCGAGATCGGATCGGCCTCGAGCGCCGCGGAGACGGCTTGAGCGACCGTCGCGCTCTCGGCGACGCCGCAGGGAACCGTGTGCTTGACGATCGCCGCACGCGGCAGCTTGGCGGCCTCCCGTGCGCCTCCGAACTCCGGCGGAAAAGGTACGCGCGCTCGCGAGAGAACGCGCAGGCACGCGTCGAGATCGAGCAGGTTGTTGTACGAGAGCGCTTTGCCGTGCAGCTGCTCGGGCAGCTCCTCCTCGCGCGCGAGATAAAACGCGGCCCGCTGCTGGGGGTTCTCGCCGTAGCGCAGCGGTTTTGCGAGCGGGACCGTGAGCGCGAGCGAACCGGGGAGCTCGCTCGCCAGCATCCCCGCTTCCAAGTAGCGGGAGATCGCCGAGTCGTACTCGGCGGTCCGCTCGAAGGCGCGGGTCGCAAGCCGTTTGCGCGCCGCCAGATCGACGCCGTTCGGGAGCGCGGCCACGACTTCGGCGTATTGCTGCGGGTCCGAGAGCACGGTGACGTTGTCGAAGTTCTTCGCTGCCGCGCGCAGCAGCGCGACCCCGCCGATGTCGATCTGTTCGAGCGCTTCCTCGAGCGACGCGCCCGCTTTCGCAACGGTCTTCTCGAACGGATAGAGGTTCACGACGACGTAATCGAGCCGCGGGATCTCGTGGCGCGCCGCTTCGGCTTGGTGGAGGGGATTCCGGCGATCGGACAAGATCGCGCCGAACACTTTGGGATGGAGCGTCTTCACGCGCCCGCCAAAGAGCGGTGGAAACCCGGTCAGCTCGCCGACGTCGTGCGCCTCGACGCCGTGCTCGCTCAGATGCGCGCGCGTCCCTCCGGTCGCGTAAATCGCGGTCCCCGCGCGCGCGAGCGCGCGCGCGAGCTCGACGGAACCGGAGCGGTCGTACACCGAAAACAGCGCACCGCCCCGCAGGTCGCGTTCACGCAATCGCACTCTCCCGCCGCGCGGGGATCCCGGCGGCAGCCGGAGCTTCGTCGAGAGCAACCGAGACGATCGAGCTGACACCCGCTTCAGCCATCGTCACGCCGTACATCCGGTCGGCAAGCTCCATCGTGCGCTTGTTGTGCGTGACGATTACCATCTGCGCGTCGCGCGCGACCTCCCGAACCATCGTCGAGAATCGGTCGATGTTCGCTTCGTCAAGCGCGGCATCGACTTCGTCGAGCAGATAGAACGGCGACGGCTTCGTCGCGATCAGCGCGAAAATCAAGGCGGCCGCGGTCATCGCGCGTTCGCCGCCGGAGAGCGCCTGCAGCGCCATCATCTTCTTCCCGGGCGGTTGAACGGCGATCTCGATCCCGGTCTCCGAGAGCTGCTCGGGATTCGTCTGCCACATCCGCGCTTCACCGCCGGGGAAGAGCCGCTCGAACATCTGGGCGAACGCCGCGCAGACACGCTCGAAGGTCGCGTTGAACTCCGTCTGCGTCGAGGCTTCGATCTGGCGAATCGTCGCCAGCAGCGTTTCGCGCGCGCGCGCGAGATCGTCGAGCTGCTCGCGGAGAAAAGCTTCCCGTTGTGCAACCTCCTCGCGGTCGCTCTCGGCCGAGAGGTTCACGTTAGCGGCAAGCCGCGCGAGCTCTTCGCGCAGGCGCGGGAGCTCGTCGACGAGCTCGTCCGGCTCGCCGGCGTAACGCGCTTCGACGTCGGCGAGCTCATCGTCCGTCGCCGGATTCTGCGCGAACTGCGCGGTCAGCATCCCGAGCTCCGCATCGATCTGCGCCAGACGCGTCCGCGACTCTTCACCTTCGGCGTCGAGCGCCCGTTCTTCGTTTTGCGCCATCCGCTGCTCGCCGTCGAGGACGTTCGCACGGTCGGCAAGCCGCTCGCGCTCCGCGCGCGCGGCAGAAAATGCTTCATCGGCGCCGGTGACCGCGCGCTCGAGCTCGCCGAGCTCTCGCTCCTGGGCTGCGTGTCGCTCGCGAAGCGCCGCAACCTCCCGGATCGTGGCGTCCCGCACTTCGGCGGCACGCTGGGCGTCGACGTCGAGCATCCCGAGACGGGCCTGCGCTGCGTCACGCTCGGCTTGAGCCGTCGTAGCTTCCTCGCGGGCGCGCGCCAGCGCGTGGGCCGCTTCGCGCTGCTCGCCTTCGAGTGCGGCGACGCGCTCGCGGGCGCTCGCAAGGTCTCCCTCGAGCCGGTCGCGTTCGCCGCTCTCATCGAGATCGAGCTCGCCCACCCGTTCGAGCGCGGTCGCGCGGGCCCGCGTTTCCTCGCTGTTTGCGAACAGCGTGCGTTCGCGCTCTTGCGCGTCGGCAGTTTCCGCGTCGAGCCGTTCGATCTCGCTCTCGAGAGCCTCCAAACGTGTCCGCGCATCGGTCGTCGCAATCAGCGCTTCCGCGTGAGCTTGCCGCGCACGCTCGCGAAGCCCGGTCGTCTTCTCCGCCGATGCCGTCGCCGCCAGAATTTCGCGTTCGAGCGCTTCGAGCTCCGTGCGCTTCTGCGGAAGTTTGGCGCGGAGAGCGTCGGCTTGGGCGCGCCGCGCTAAGATCGAACGTTCGCGCCGATACCGTCCGCCGGTGATCGCGCCGCCGCCGTAGATCTGCTCGCCGGCAAGCGTCACGATCTCGTCTTTGAAGTTCTCGTTGCGGACGAGCCGAATCGCGAGTCCGAGGTTCTCGACGACCAGAACGCGACCGACGAGGAACGCGACGATCCCGGCGTACTCCGGCTCGGTCGAGACTAGCGCGTGCGCGTAACCGACGATCCCGTCCCGGCCCGCCAGCGCGCCGAGCTCGTGTCCCTTGCGGCCACGCAACGTATCGAGCGGCAAGAAGGTCGCGCGCCCGAGCTCCCGCTCCGTGAGCAGCGCGATCGCCCGCTCCGCATCGTCGCTCGTTTCGGTCACGATGTTGGAGAGCCGCGGGCCGAATGCGTTATCGAGCGCGCGCGCGTACCGCTCGTCGACCCGTAACAACTGGGAGACGACGCCGCGAACGCCGCGCAGCTCGCCGCGCCCCGCCGCCTCTATGACGGCGCGCGTCCCGGGGACGTGACCTTCGAGCGAATTCTCGAGCTCTTCGAGCGTATGCAGCCGCGCCTCGTCGCTCGAAACCTCGGCATGCAGTTCGCGCGCGCGCTTTTGGAGCGCCTCGAGGTGCGCGGCATCGACGGCCGATTGGGCGTCGAGCTCGGCGATCTCGGCGGCGCGTGCCGCAACGGTCCGCTCGAGCTCGGCAAGCTCGCGTTCGCCGGTCTCGAAGCGCGTGCGGCCTTGTGTGGCGTCGCGCTCGCTTTGCGCCCGCTCTTCACGGACGCGCTCGAGATCGTCACCGAGTCGCGCCAGCTCGTTCTCGGCGGCCGAGATCATCGCTCGCCGCTCGGCGGCGCTCGCCATTCGCTCGGCAAGCGCGGTCTGGAACGCGCGCAGTGCGGTGAACGCGGCGTCGAGCGCGGCGCGTCCACCCGCCAGCGACGCGGTGACGCGCGTCTCGATCGCACGCGCTTCCTCGACCTGCACCAGCAGCGGCGCGATCCGTTCGCCGAGGCGGCGCAGCGTCGCCTCGAGCTCGGCATGCTCGCCGCGCGAGCGCTCTTCGTCGGCGACGCGCGTCGTGCTCTGGGCCTGAAGCGCGTCCATGCGCCCTTGCGTCGCAGCGAACGTCGCTTGGAGATCGGCAAGCTGCGCGCGCGCTTCTTGCGCGGCAACGCGCCGTTCCTCGAGCGCGAGCTCGTGTTGGTAGAGCGCCGTTCGAACGCTCGAAAGCTCTGCGGCGAGGGCAGCGGCCTTCGCGGCGGCGATCGCTTGTCGCTCGTCGAGCGCCCCGAGCGCGGCGCGCACGCGGTCGCGCTCTTGGCGGCGGCTCTTGCTTGCGCGCATGTACGAGAGAAGATCGAGATCGCGAACGCGCGCCGAGACGCGGCGGTAGCGCTTCGCGCGGCGAACCTGCGTGTCGAGCTCGGGTATGCGGCGCTCGAGCTCGGCGATGAGATCGCTGATCCGAATCGCATTTTGCTCGGTGTGCTCGAGCCTGCGCAGCGCTTCGTTCTTGCGCGCCAAGAATCGCGCGATCCCTGCGGTCTCCTCGAAGAGCGCCCGCCGCTCGGTCGGCTTCGAAGAGAGGATCGCATCGATCTGTCCTTGAGAGACGATCGCATACGAGCCCGGGCCGAGCCCGGTCCCCATCAACAGATCCATCACATCCCGCAAACGGACGTGATTGCGGTTGATGTAATACTCGATCTCGCCGGCACGATACGCGCGTCGCGTGATCTCGACTTCGGCGAAATCGATCGGCAGGCGCCGGTCCGAGTTATCGAAGAGCAGCGATACTTCGGCCATCCCGAGCGGCTTGCGTTTGGTGTTCCCGGCGAAGATGACGTCGTCGGTCCGCCCGGAGCGCAGCTGTTTGCTGCTCTGCTCGCCGAGCGCCCAGCGAATCGCGTCGACGAGATTCGATTTCCCCGACCCGTTCGGCCCGACGACAGCCGTTATCCCAGGCTCGAAGTCCAGCCTCAGCGGTTCGGCAAACGTCTTAAAGCCAAAGACTTTAAGCTGTTTGAGCCTCACGAGTTCGAATCGTCCCCGGCCGAGAGCACGCTGAGTGCAATTTCAGCGGCGGCACGTTGTGCGGCCTTCTTGCTCGCGCCGATCCCCTCGCCGAGGATCTCGCCGCTTACGCGGACCCGGGAGGTGAACGTGCGGCGGTGCGGCGGGCCGCTGGCGGCGTCGTCGTAGGTCGGCGTCGACCCGCCGCTGGCTTGGACGAGCTCTTGGAGCGCAGTCTTCGGATCGGCGTCCGACATCCGGGCGTGCTCGACGCGGCCGAGGTGTTCGTGCTCGACGAACGCTTCGGCGACCTCGATCCCGGCTGCGAGATAGACGGCGCCGACGAACGCTTCGAAGGCGGCCGCCAAGATCGACTCCCGGTCGGAGCCGCCGGCCGCGGCTTCGCCGGCTCCGAGAACGACGAGCTCGCCGAAGCCCAGGCGGCGCGCCGTGAGAGCCAACGTCGCATCGTTGACCAGCGCGGCGCGGCGTCGCGTCAGCTCGCCTTCGCGCTCGCTCGGATAGCGCGCGTAGAGCCAACGCGCCGCGGCGAGCGAAAGGACCGCGTCGCCGAGAAATTCCAGCCGCTCGTTGCTTGCGTTCGGATCGACCAGACGCTCTTGCAGCACCGCGCTGTCGTGTACGAAGGCGCGCGCGAGCGCGTCGGCGTCGAGGTGCCCGAGCCCGGTCTCGCGCAGGAAGCGACGGAGTCGCCGCCGGCGGGCTTCACCCGCCATCTCAGGCGCGGTGCTTGGCGAAGACGACGACGCTGTTGTGTCCCCCGAACCCGAATGCGTTCGACATCGCGACCCGGACGGGAGCGCGCCGCGCGACGTTCGGGACGTAGTCGAGCCGGCACTCGGGGTCCGGATTCTCGTAGTTGATCGTAGGGGGCATGATGTCGCGCTCGACCGCCAGGATCGTCGCGACCCCTTCGATCGCGCCCGCGGCGCCGAGCAAGT
>JAFAMS010000111.1 GCA_019233165.1 Vulcanimicrobiota bacterium
GTTCTTGCGCGCCTCCTCTTGGTGTTTGCGCAGACCTTGATAGTCGGCGAGCTTGAGCGCGTAATCCATCGTCGTCTCGTAGCGTCCCGAGTCGTAGGTCAGCCCCATCGCGGTCGTGTGCGGAAAGTCGCCGGAGATGAAGTTCCGGCGGCGCACTTCGGCCGGGTCGAGCTCGAGCTTGCGCGCGACGAGATCGAGGACGCGCTCGATCATGAACGTCGCCTCGGGCCGGCCGGCACCGCGATACGCGTCGGTCGACATCGTGTTCGTGAAGACGCCGATGCACTCGGTGGAAAGGTTCGGAATCTTGTAGCAGCCGGGCGCCATCAGCAGCGTCAGAGTCGGGATCACCGGCGTGAGGAGCTGGAAGTATGCGCCCAGATTGGCGACGACCCGGAAGCGCAGACCCGTGATCGTCCCGTCTTTCTTGAACGCGACCTCGACGTCTTGAACCTGGTCGCGTCCGTGGATCATCGCTTGGAAGCATTCGGAGCGCGTCTCGATGAATTTAACGGGACGCTCGAGCTGGATCGCGATCCAGCTGCAGACCGCTTCTTCGGCGTAGACGTTGAGCTTTGCGCCGAAGCCGCCGCCGACTTCAGGCGCGATCACGCGAATGTGGTTTTCGGGGATGCCGAGCATGACGGCGAGCTGCGTGCGGCAGAGATGTGGGATTTGCGTCGAGGTCGTCACGGTGAGCGCTTCGTCGCCGCCGTTCCATTGCGCGAGGACACCGCGCGGCTCGATCGGGACCGGCGCGAGGCGCTGGTTCACGAAGCGTTCTTTGATGACGAAATCGGCTTCGTTGAACGCGGCATCGGCGTCGCCGGCGGCGACCGGCATCCGGTACGCGACGTTCGTCCCGAACTGCTCGTGAACGTACGGGCCGCCTTCGAGCGCTTTGAGCGAATCGACGACGGCCGGAAGCTCCTCGTAGTCGACCGCGACGAGCTCTGCGGCATCACGCGCGACGTATGGGTCGTTCGCTACGACGACCGCGACCGGCTCGCCGACGTACCGCACCTCGGCGCCGGCGAGCGCCGGATGCGGGGGGACGAGCAGCTGGGGCATCTTGTGCGCGCACGGCAGATCCTTGATCCCTGCCGCCGCCAAATCGGCACCGACGTAGGCGGCAAAGACGCCGGCCAGCTGTTTTGCCTTCGAGAGATCGATCGAGCGGACGCGCGCGTGGCCGTACGGACTCCGCACGAACGAAGCGTATAACGTTCCGAGCGTGCGGACGTCGTCGACGTAGGTTGCGCGGCCGGTGATGAGACGCGGGTCTTCGCGGCGCCGGATGCGGGCGCCGACCATCGACGTGAACGCCATCGTTACTCTCCTCCGGCTCCGACCGGCTCGCGGTGCGGGATGATTCCTTCTCCGGTGACGGGCGGCGCTTCGAGCGGCGGCGTCAACGGCTCGACCTCGGCGACCGATTTGCGGCGGGCACCGCTGCGGACCGCTCGTGCGGCGGCTTTGACCGCGCGGACGATGTTGTGGTAACCGGTGCAGCGGCAAACGTTCCCGCCGAGTCCTTCGCGGATTTGTTCGTCGGTCGGGTCCGGATTGCGCTGGATGATATCGACCGCGCTTACGATCATCCCGGTCGTGCAGTAGCCGCACTGCAGCCCGTGCTCTGCCCAGAACGCTTCCTGCATCGGGTGGAGCGATTTGCTGTTGCCGATTCCCTCGATCGTCGTGACGGCGCGGCCGTCGGCTTGCACGGCGAGCATCGTGCAACTCTTCACGGAGCGTCCGTCGAGCAAGACGGTGCATGCGCCGCAGCTCGACGTGTCACACCCGACGTGGGTTCCGGTTAGTCCGAGTTGGTCGCGCAACAGATGGACGAGCAGGAGGCGCGGTTCTACGGAAAGCGAGCGGGGTTCGCCGTTGACATCGATCTGGATCTGCCGGACGTGCTTCGTCTGCATGTGCTCTCCCGGTGCTGGCCGGCGTATGGGGAGCCGAAACTAGCAGCGGTCGAAAGGAAAATCCTGCCCCTGCGCGGTAGCAGCAAGCGATGAACGACATCCTCGGAACGCTTTCGAGTTGGTTCGACGACGGACGGCAAATCGCGCTCGCGACCGTCGTCGCGGTCGAGTTCTCGGCGCCGCGCGACCCCGGCGCGTCCATGGCGGTAAACGAGCGCGGCGAGGTCGCCGGCTCGGTCAGCGGCGGCTGCGTCGAGGGTGCGGTCTACGAAGAGGCGCAGGACGTCTTGCAGAGCGGCCGCCCGCGGCTCGTCACCTACGGGATCAGCGACGAAGCGGCAATCTCCGTCGGCCTAACCTGCGGTGGAACGATCCACGTCTTCATCGAGCGACTCGACGAGGCGGTTTTCCGTCGTATCGCGCGCTCGATCGTCGCGGACGCACCGATCGCGCTCGTAACGCGCCTCGACGGCCGAGCCGCCGGGGCGAAACGGATCGTCGACGCTTCCGAAGCGAAGGGCGCCCTGGGGAGCGAGGGGCTCGACTACTCCGCGACCGGCGAGGCGCGAGCACTCCTGGCCGCCGGAGAGACCGAGATTCGCACGCTGGGCGAGGCCGGCGAACCGACGGGACTCGACGTTCGGCTCTTCATCCAATCGTTCGCGCCGAAGCCGAATATGTACGTTTTCGGCGCGGTCGATTTCAGCCGGGCGATGGTCCACGTCGGACAGGATCTCGGCTATCGCGTCACGGTGGTCGACGCGAGGCCGGTCTTCGCGACCCGGCAGCGTTTCCCACAAGCCGACGACGTCGTCGTCGCTTGGCCGGACGAGTTCTTGAGAGCGGCGCCGGTCGACGAGCGGACGGTCATCATCGTCCTCACCCACGACCCGAAGTTCGACATCCCGGTCCTTCAAGTAGCGCTCGAGACGCCCGCCGCATTCATCGGGGCGATGGGGAGCCGCCGCACGCACGCCGAGCGCGTCGCCGGTCTCAAAGAAGCCGGGATCGAGGACGACCGGCTCGCACGGATCAGCGCACCGGTCGGACTCGACATCGGCGCGCGAACCCCCGAAGAAACGGCGATCTCGATCGCCGCCGAGATCGTCGCGCTGCGCACCGGCCGCAGCGGCGGCCGCCTAACCGGCGGAACGAATCCCGTTCACGGGTCGCTTCGTCCAACGGTCGCGACCGGCGTCCGCTAGATGATCATCGAAGACTCGTTCGTCGTCGAAGCGCCCGTCGATCGGGTGTGGACGCTGCTCAAGGACATCCCGCGCGTCGCGAGCTGCATCCCGGGGGCGGAGATCACCGAGGTCGTCGATCCGAAAACGTACCGCGCCAAAGTGACGGTGAAGGCGGGGCCGGTGAAAGTCGACTACAACGCGACGATCGTCGTCGACTCGTTCGACGAGACCGATCATCGCGCGAAGTTCACGGTCAAAGGCGACGAGATGCGCGGTCGCGGCGGCGTCAGCGCTGCCGTCGTCTCCGAAGTCTTGGCGCGCGAGGGGAGCTCGTACGTGACCCTTCGCGCCGACGCGAAGATCAGCGGGATCGTCGCGACCGTCGGCGGGCGGTTGATCGAGGGCGTCGCGAAACGGACGATCGCGACGTTCGCCGCAAATCTGAGCGCGCTGCTCGCTTCGTGAGCGAGCCGCTCCCGCCGACCGAGACGGTCGACGAAGCGACGCGCGGGCTCGACCGGCTCTCGACGCCGGAGCTCGTCGCGACGCTGACGCGCGCGCAATCTCGCGCACTCGCCGCGGTCGAGGCCGCGACGCCGCAGATCGCGCGCGCCGTCGACGAGATCGCAAAGCGACTCGAAGCCGGCGGGACGCTCCACTACGTCGGCGCCGGGACGAGCGGCCGGCTCGGAGCGCTCGATGCGGCCGAGGCGCCGCCGACGTTTGGAACGCCGCCATCGCTCGTCCGCGCGCACATCGCGGGCGGCCCTCAGGCCTTCAGCACCGCGGTCGAAGGCGCCGAAGACGACCGGATCGCGGCGGCGCACGATCTTGCCGCCCATCTCCGTCACGGCGACGTCGTCGTCGGAATCTCCGCGAGCGGCGGCCCGCCGTACGTGGTCGCCGCGCTCGAGCTCGCGCGCGCCGCCGGCGCGTTCGCAATCGCGGTGACGAGCGTTCCCGAGTCTCCGCTCTCGCGCGCCGCCCATCTCACGATCCTGCTCGAAACCGGACCCGAGCCGCTCGCCGGCTCGACGCGGCTCGTCGCGGGTACGGCGCAAAAGCTCGTCCTGAACGCGCTCTCGACTGCGACGATGGTGCGGCTCGGGAAAGTCTACGACAACCTGATGGTCGATCTCATCGCGACGAACGAAAAGCTGCGCCGCCGCGCGCTCAGGCTCGTCAAGGAGCTTACCGGTGCGCCGGAGTCCGCCGCACGTGATGCGCTCGCGTCCGCCGGCGGGAGCGTGAAGGTCGCGGTGGTGATGTTGCGACAGGGTCTCGACGCGCGCAAGGCGGCCGACGCGCTCGCAGCGCACGGCGGCTCCCTCCGCGCGGCGCTCGAAGCCTAAACGATCGCGCGCAGCGGCTTGCGCCGCCACACGAGCTTGTAATACGCGAACTGCGCGATCAGATTGACGGCGAACGCGGCCGGGTAGCCGTACCAGATCCCCGCCAGCCCAATTCGATGCGAGAGCACCCACGCAACGGGGACTTCGACGAGCCAGATGCTTGCGACCGAGATCGCGGTGGGGAACAGGACGTCGCCGCTCGAGCGGACGATTCCGCCGAGGACTGCGGCGTTCCCGAAGATCGCGTAGCTCCAGAGCGTGATGTTCAGGAGGCCGCGCGCGATCGCGTGCGTTTGGGGGCTCGTGAGAAATAGACCGAGGATCCAGTTCGCGAAGAGATAGGCGATCAAGATCAGTGCGCCTTCGAGGAGATAGTTGAGCCCGACGGCGGCGTGGACGACTTTTCGCATCCGCTCGGTCTTGCCCGCACCGATCGACTGCGCGCCGAAGATCGAGGCGGCGATCCCGATCGAGACGGCAGGGAACTGAACGTAACTCGTGATCTGATTGACCGCCGCATACGCCGCCGTCGCATCGGAACCGAATCGGTTCACGAACGAGATCACGGCGATCTCGGCGAGCGAGATCAACATCAGCTGCATCCCCGCCGGCGCGCCGATTCGAAAGAGCGTCATCGGGAGCCGTCCGCGCGGGACGAGCGCGTGCGAGACCTCGCCGAGCGCGAGCGGGCTTCGCATCGCGCGCAGCGTCAAGATGACGACGAACAGTCCGATCGCCGAAGAGACGATCGTCCCCCAGGCGGCGGCCAGGACGCCGATCTTCGGAAGGCCGAACCAGCCGAAAATCAGGGCGGGCGTGACGAGCATCTGCAGCCCGGTATAGAGCATCAGAAAGTAGAAGGGGAGCCGAGAGTCGCCCATCCCTCGCATGCACGTCGAGTAGATGAGGAATGCGAAGAGCAGCGGGAGCGCGGCGAAGATGGTCCGGGCGTAGACGAGCGAAACGGCGAAGATGTCGCTCGGCGTGCCGATCAGGCGCAACAGCGGAACCGCGAAGATCGCGCAGACGGTTCCAATGACGATCCCCCCGGCGAGCGCCAGGCCGAGCGACGTTCCGGCGACGTTCTTCACGCGCGCCTCATCGCCGGCGCCGTGCGCCTGCCCGATGAGGACGTTCGTCGCGCTCCCGAGGCCCATCATGAACGAGATCATCAAGAACAAGATCGGGAACAGGTTTCCCGACGCAGCGAGCGCCT
>JAFAMS010000311.1 GCA_019233165.1 Vulcanimicrobiota bacterium
AAAGGGAAGCGCGTCAAGGTAACGATCTTCTATTCGGACATCCGCGGGTTCACGGCGATGTCGGAAAAGATGACGCCCGAGCAAATCTACGGGCAGCTCAACGAATACTTCGAAGACATGTGCCAAATCGTCTTCAAGTACGGCGGCTACGTCGACAAATTCATCGGTGACTGCCTCATGGCGGTCTTCAGCGCGCCGAATCCGAAGGCCGACGACACGCAGCGCGCAGTCTTTGCTGCGATCGAGCAACAAGAACGAATCCTCGAGATCGCCGAAGAGTGGAAGAAAGCCGGCCGCCAGATCTTCACGGTCGGGATGGGCCTCAACACCGGCGAGGTCGTCATGGGAAATCTCGGCTCGTCGGACCGCTTGAACTACACGGTCATCGGCGACAACGTGAATACGGCCGCGCGGCTCTACAACGTCGCCAAGGGCGGCCAGACGATCATCAGCGAGACGACGTACGAAGAAGTCAAAGACCTCGTGGTCGTCAACGAGCTCGACCCCGTGATGGTCAAGGGGAAAGAGAAGCCGCTGCGGATCTTCGAGGTGATCCGGCGTCTGAAGCCGGGTGAGACGAACCCTTCGAAGCTGCGCGATCCGAACGCTCCGGTGAACGTCCAAATGGCGGCCGCCCACTAGGGGCTACAGGCCACTAACTGCACCACACTCCCACCGGCGTCGTCATCACGCTTTTCACCGGCCTCGCCGCGAGCATCTTCGGCTCGCTGGTCGGGCTCGGCGGCGGTTTCTTGGTCGTCCCGGTCTTGCGGCTGCTCTTCAACGTCCCGCCGGCGCTCGCAGCGGGAAACGCGCTGCTGTTCGTCTTCGCGAACACGCTCGCCGCATCGATAACGTTTTGGCGCGACCGCGCGATCGACGTTCGGCGGGCGGTTACGATCGCGGCGGCGGCGATCCCGACTTCGATCCTCGGCGCGCACGTCGTCGCGCTCTTCACGCCGCGCGGTTTCGATTTGCTCTACGGCGCGTTCTTGGTGGCGCTCGCGACGCTCGTGCTGCTGCGGCGCAACGTGAAGAGCGAGCCGAGGACCGTCCCCCCTCGACGTCGCCTCTTTCTCGAGATCGTCGTCGGAATCGCGGTCGGCTTCGTATCGAGCTTATTCGGCGTCGGCGGCGGGATCGTCATCGTTCCGATCCTGCTCGTGTATTTCGGCCTTCCGGCCCACACCGTCGCCGCCACCTCCGCATTTATCGTGATGCTGAGCTCGCCGGTCGGAATCGTCGCCCACGGCGTTCTGCATCACTTGGATCCGTACATCGCCCCGCCGCTCCTGGTCGGGGGGCTGATCGGCGGGAGCCTCGGCGCGCGCTGGGCACGAGGGCTTTCGACGCGGGCGCTTTCGGTCGGGTTTGCGGTGCTGCTCCTGCTCGCGGCCCTGGCGCTGATCCTAAAGCGCGGCGGTTAGCAGGGAGCAGACCGGCTCCAAGTGTAGGCCTGCGCATGCGCGGGCGCTCGATCGCATATGCGGCAGTCTCGCTTCTCTTCCTCGCCCCGGCTTCCGCTCAAAGCGGAGCCGACAGCGTGTTGCGCCGCGACCAGGGGATCGTCACGTACGAGGTCGCGGGAGCGGCGCCGCAATCGTTGACTGCAAGCATCAACGTCTCAGCGAACGTGATCGCGACGACCGCGATCGCCTCGCTCGCGACGCTACAGCTCGCCGACTCGAGCGAGATTCGCATCGGCGACCGGACGACCGTCGAAGTCGGCGATCTCCGCGCCGCCGCGGCGGCGAACCCCGGTGGCGGGACGATCAAACTGACGCGCGGCGCGGTGCGGTTCAACATCGTGCATCCGACCGGCGCTCGTTCCAACTTCAAATTCGTCACGCCGACCTCCCAGCTCGCGGTGCGCGGAACGCTCGGGTACTTTATTTCCGGTCCAGGCGGCGATCAGCTCTACTGCGTCCGCTGCGAGCCGGGAGACGTCTCGGTCACGGTTGGAACGCAAACGTACTCGGTGCAAAGTGGGCAGACGCTGAACGCGCTCGTGCGCAACGGCCAGCGCTCGACGGCGATCGTCGCCAACCGCACCGTCAACAATCCCGCGATCGATCAGTTCTTGGGCGGCGTCAGTCCGTTCGGGGAATCGTTTGCGAACGGAAACGACCCGACGCTATCGGGGAGCGGCGGCCGGCCGTGAGGCCCGCGGGAGCGCGACCTCCCGCATCTCGACGACTTCGAACACGACGACCGGACGCCGGCAATGTCCGCAGCGGGTGGCGGGCGCCGGCTTGCGCTTGCGGAGTCCCTCACGCCGGCAGTGTTCGCAGCGAAAGATGTAGCGCTTCGGACTCTCGTTCAGCGGTGCGGCGGTGCCGAGATCGTGGTAGATGGACGGGAGCCCGAGCTCGAGCATCTTCCGCTTGAACGCCGGCGTGTGGCCGGGATTCTCGCCGCGCGCGAACAGCCACGCGTGGATCATCTCGTGAAGTAGCGTATCCTTGAGGTGATCGGGCTTCCCACGTAGGTGCTTGGGCGAAAGCTCGATCTTCGGCGGCTTGTAGGTGATGCGACCGGCAACGTTCGAGAAGCGATTGTTGTAAGCGATCTCGTGCGCCGGAATCTCGCCGTCGAAGTACACGTTGTTGAACTGGGCGAACATGAGCTGCAAGGTCGCCACGTCCGGGAGCACGTACTCAGAGTGCGACCGAGAGGCGCCGCAAACCTTTTGACGACACCGACACCACCGCAGCGCGGCCTGCCGCCGCGCATCTACGTTCCGATCTTGATCGCGATCGCCGCGGTCTTCTTGTTCGTGATGTTCGTTCTGCTCCGCATCGGTTTCGGCGTCACGGGCTCGGCGTTCGGCACCGACGCAGGCCAAAAGAGCGCGCCGCAAAGCGAGGGCCCGCGATCGACGAAGTAGGCTTTCAAGGCGAACGGGGCGCGTTCAGCGAGGAAGCGGCTAACGCGCTGCTCCCCGGCGCGCAGACGCGCGGGTTTCAAACCTTTGCAAGGCTGATCGCGGCGGTCGACGCGGGCGAGATCGGTGCGGCGCTTCTGCCGATCGAAAACTCGATCTCGGGACAGATCGCCGCGAATTACGATCTCCTGTGGCGCCATCCGTCGCTTTCGATCGTCGACGAAACGGTCCATCGCGTCGTACAGTCGCTGGTCGGCGTCCGCGGGGCAGCGCTCGAAAACATCGTCGAAGTTCGCTCGCATCCCGTCGCGCTCGAGCAGTGCGGCGGTCTCTTCGCGCGCTATCCGGCGTGGCGAAGAACCGTCGTCGACGACACCGCCGGCGCGGTTCGCGAGATCGTCGCGAACGCCGATGCGCGGATCGCAGCGATCGGTTCGGGGAGCGCGGCTCGGCGGTACGGCGCCGAGATTCTCCTCGAAGGCGTGCAGGACAATCCGGAAAATTTCACGCGCTTTTTCCTGATCCGGCGTCAGGCGGCGAAGACGCGGCCTCTCGGCCGGGCGTGCGTCGCGTTGCTGCTCGCCGACCGGCCCGGCTCGCTGCGCGATGCGCTTTCGGCGTTCGCCGAAGGCTCGCTGAACCTGCGCTCCCTCGTTTCCCGCCCGGCCCCCGACGCGGGCCCGTTCAAGTATCGCTTCTACTGCGAGATCGACCGCGCCGACCCGGCCGCGCTCGACGCGGCGCTCGCCAAGATCGAGGGCGAGAGCCGGATTCTGGGAGCCTACTAGCCGGCCAAAAGAGGTGCCGCACCCGGTCGGGGGCTAACGAGTCGTCCTTCACCTAATACTTTAGGGGTTCGCATGCGCTTGGGATGGGCCGCTCTGGCCTTCGTTGTCGTGCTCGCGGGCTGCGGCGGCGGAGGAGGCGGCGGCGGTACGGGACCGCCTTCCCAAGGCGGCTCGTCGACGCCTACGCCGACGCCGACCGTTCCGATCGCGACGCCGTCGCCTACTCCAACCGCATCGCCGATCGCGAGCGGTGCGGCCGCGCCGAGCGTCGGCTATCTCACCGGAAACGGGAGCACGTTCAGCGGGACGACGAGCGCCTCGGCGAGTTCGGTGACCCTGACACCGATCTCCGAGATCTTCAAAGTACAGGCGTTCCCGCCGAGCTTCGTTACCGCTAGCGTGCGCGTCGACGTCAGCGGCGCGACGCAATCGCTCGCGCGCAAATCGGTCGTCGACGCACAGGCCAACACCCAAACCGCGGTTCAGCCGCGCGTCGGTCTCTCCGCCGACCGCTTCGCCGCGGTCGCCCCGATGCGTTCGCTCGCATCCGCGTTGCGCCGTGCTCCGCAAACGACGTCGACGGCGGCGCCGAGCCCGACGGGTGCCCCGGCAGCGCGTTCGTTCGCCGTCCTGAGCGGCGGGACGGGTCCGTCATCGACGAGCTACGTGCAAGTCGCCGCTACGCTCCAGCAAACGAGCGCCCACGCCTACGTCTACGTCGACAACTCGCTCGGGCTCTCGACGAGCACCGTCGGCGCAATCGCGAGCGATTTCGAGAACGCGTATCTCTCCGACACGACGCATTTCGGGACGTCCGATTACCCGAGCAACGCGCCGTTCGGCCCGCTTAACGGAACCGCACATCCTTGCGACGCCGGCGGCAATCAGATCCCCGGCGCGCAAGCGATCCCCGTCGTCATCCCCGACACCGACGGGCGCACCTACGTCGTCGTCGTCTCGCAAAGCAACGCCGGGAACGGTGAGGGGGGATACTTCGATCCCGCCAACTATTTCGCGCAGTCGTTTGCGAACTGCAGCCTGAAGGT
>JAFAMS010000492.1 GCA_019233165.1 Vulcanimicrobiota bacterium
CAATCTCCCCGGGATCCCGGGCGTCGGCGAGAAGACGGCGAGCAAGTTGATCAAGGCCGCGGGCTCGCTCGACCGTTTGGTCGAGAATCCGGGGCTCGCCGGCTCGGCGAAGCTCGAAGCGCTCGTGCGCGAGTACGGCGCGCAAGCGCAGATGTGCCGCGACGTCTCGGTGATAGGTCGCGATTTGCCGGTCGATCTCGACTGGGAAGGCGCCGCGTTCGCGGCTCCCGAGAACGACGCGCTCTACGTCTTGTACCGCGAGCTGGAGTTCAAGTCGCTCCTCGCAAAGCTGCAGGCGCCAAAGGATGCGGCGGCGATCGCGGTCGGACCGCAAGCGCTTTCCGGCTCGTACACGACGTTCGTCAACGACACCGATCCACCGAACTTCGTACGGCTCGCGACGGCGATCCGCGAGCTCGCGAGGCAGCGGCGGGTTGCGCTCGCGCTCAAACCCGGCATGACCGAGCGCGGACTCTTCGTGAGCGGGGAGCAGATCGGGATCTCCGGCGGCGAGGGGACGGGGATCTCGTTCTTGGCGACCGCGCTCGCGATCGAGGACGTCGGCGCTGCGTTCGCGCAGTTGTGGACCGGCTGCGAGCAGCTGGCCGTCCACGATCTCAAGGCGTTCGTCAAGACGACCGCCCACGCGCCGCGCGCGGTCGTCGACGACACCATGCTGGCCGCGCATCTCCTGAATCCGTCGCGCGCGTACACGAAGCTCGCCGACGCCGCCGAAGAGCATCTCGCCGCCTCGCTCCCGGACGAAGCCGCGGCCTGGGCAGATGCGGTGTGGCGGCTTTCCCTGCGGCTGCGGCACGAGCTCGGGCTGCGCGAGCAGATCCCGCTCTACGACGACATAGAGCTCCCGCTCGCGACGATCCTCGCGAGGATGGAACGCGTGGGAATCGCACTCGATCCCGCCGAGCTCGAGCGGATGGCCGGCGAGATCGACGCCGCGATCGCGCGGCTGCAAGACGAAATTTACGAGATCGCGGGCGAGTCGTTCAATCTCGGCTCGCCGCAACAGCTCGGTCACGTGCTCTTCGAAAAGCTCGCGATCCCCGGCGGCAAACGAAACAAGACGGGCTGGGCGACGGGGATCGAGGTCCTCGCGGCGCTCGCTCGCGAGTATCCGATTTGCGCCAAGGTGCTCGAGTACCGGGAAGTCTCGAAACTCAAGAACACCTACGTCGACGTTTTGCCGTCGCTCGCCGACGAAAACCGAAGAGTGCACACGGAGTTCAACCAAACCGCGACCGCGACCGGGCGTCTTTCGTCGACAAATCCGAACCTCCAAAACATCCCGGTCCGCGGCGAGCTCGGCCGTCGTATCCGCAAAGCGTTCGTCGCCTCTTCGCGCGACCGGCTCTTGCTCGCCGCCGATTACAGCCAGATCGAGCTGCGGCTGATGGCGCATCTCTCCGGCGACGAGGCGATGCGGCGCGCGTTTCACGAGCGCCAGGACATCCACGACTTCACCGCACGCCAGATCTTCGCGGTGCCGCAAGGGACGAGCGTCGACGGAAACCAGCGGAGGATCGCAAAGTCCGTGAATTTCGGCTTGCTCTACGGGATGTCGGAGTTCGGGTTGGCGCAGCGCCTTGGGATCGCGAAAGCAGAAGCGCGGGCGATGACCGACGCCTACTTTGCGCGGTTCCCGAGCGTGCGAGCGTGGATCGACGCGAACCTCGCCGCCGGGCGCGAAAAAGGCTTCGTCGAGACGCTGCTCGGGCGGCGCCGGTACATGCCCGATCTCCGGGCGAAAAATTTCGCGCTGCGCGCCGCGGCGGAACGCGAGGCGACGAACGCACCGCTGCAAGGGAGCGCCGCCGATCTCATGAAGCTGGCGATGGTGAAACTCGACCGTTCGCTCGCCGCTTCCGGTCTGGACGCGGTGATGCTGTTGCAGATTCACGACGAGCTGATCTTCGAGATCGCGGCGGCGCATCGCGATCAGATCGCACGCCTGGTGAAGAACGAGATGGAGGCTGCGATGCAGCTCGCGGTTCCAATCGAAGCCACGATCAAGGTCGGCGAGAACTGGTACGACATCCAAGCGTACGATCTGGACGACGCGCCGGAGCTCGTCGAAGCGTGATCGCCGCACTCGCGCTCGCATTCACGCTGCAACTCGTCTCGCAGACGATCGAGGTGGCCGCCCCGAACGAAACGCTCACGCTCGAGGTCGCGGACACGTACGCGTCGCGCCAGTATGGGCTCATGAACCGGACGCTCGTTCCGGCCAAGCACGGGATGATCTTCGTCTTCGATCGCGACGCCGAGCGCTATTTCTGGATGAAGAACACGCTTGTCCCGCTCGACATGATCTTCATCCTCGCCGACGGGACGGTGAGCTCGGTCGCCGCCAACGTCCCCGCTTCGACGACGAAGACCCCGGACTCGGCCGTCGCGCAGCGGCGCGGAAACGGCAAATTCGTCATCGAGCTCCGCGCCGGCGAAGCCGAGCGCGCGGGATTGCACGCCGGAACCAAGCTCGAGATACCCAAGCTCGAACCGCGAGACTAATGCCCGAGCTTCCCGAGGCGGAGACGATCGCCCGCGGTCTGCGCCGCGCGATCGCCGGAAAGACGATTCGCGACGCG
>JAFAMS010000539.1 GCA_019233165.1 Vulcanimicrobiota bacterium
TCTCAGAACACCCGCGTCCGTTCCCTGCACGCGCTTCGGACGATCTGCTCGATGCCGCCGACGAGTTCACCGATCTCAAAGATCTCGCCGCCGCGATCGAATTGCACGAAGCGCGCCGCACCCCCGGCGCGGTTTCTCAGGCGCTCGAGAGCGAACGGAAGCGCCAGCAACAGCAAGGCTTCATCCGGATGCTCAATCGCAACGGGTATCAGGTCGTCAAGAAACCGGTGAAAGTTTTCGCCGACGGCAACACCAAGGCCGATCTCGACATCGAGCTGGCGATCGACATGTTGACGCTCGCGGACCGCTGCGAGCGGCAGATCCTCGTCTCGGGCGACTCCGATTTCGTCCCGGTCGTGCGCGCGGTGGGGATGCGCGGCGTTCGCGTCGAGGTCGTCGCGACGCAGACCGCATGGGCGTACAACACGTCGGCCGAGCACCCGCGCCCCTTCCCGGCGCGTGCCTCGGACGATCTGCTCGACGCAGCCGATGAATTCACCGATCTCAAAGATCTCGCCGCCGCGATCGAGCTGCACGAAGCTCGGCGCACCGCAGTCGCGACACCGCAGGGACTCGAGAACTGAAGCCGGCGGCGGCGGCGCTTCTCGCCCTCCTGCTGGGCGCGTCGCCGCAGCCGGTTCCACGCGCCGCGCTCTTCGCTCCCGCGGTGATGAGCGCGCCGCGCATCGCGTCCGACGGGAGCCGGATCGCCTTCGTCCGCGACGGCGAAACGATTTGGCTCGAATCGGCGGCGAAGCGGGATGCGCGTCCGCTGCTCGCGCTCGGGACGCAGAAGATCGATGCCCTCGAGTGGCAAGCCGATTCGAAGCACTTGATCTACGCCGCGGAAACCGGTGAGGGACCGAGCGAGCACGTCTTTCAAATTGACGTCGCGGCCAAGACCGTCCGCGATCTTACGCCGCCAACCGTGAGCGCCGCAAGAATCCTGGCGCTGGGCGACGACGATCCAAACGAACTGCTCGTCCAGACGCTCGAAGGGGAACGTTCGGCCTGGGACGTCTACCGCATCGACTTGAAGACGGGAGCCGCCCGGCTCGACACCGAGAACCCCGGGAACGTCGTGCAATACGCCGTCGACGGCGAACTCCAGGTTCGGGCCGCAAAAGCCGTGATGCCCGACGGGGCGATCGCATTGCTCGCGCGCGCCGATCGCGCTGCGGCGTGGCGCGAAGTCGTCCGCTTTACGCTGGACGACGGCGTCAGCACCCTCGAAACGCTCTCACCGGATGGCCACGACCTCTACGCGATCACGGCACAGGGCTACGCGACCTCGCGGCTCTTGCGATACGACGTCGCGCTCCGGCGCGCCACCGTTCTCGCCCGCGATCCCGCGTTTGACATCGACCAGACGCTCCTCGACCGCAAGACGCGCCTTCCGATCGCCGCGCGCAACGACGGCGAGCGCCCCGGATGGAAGGTGATCGATCCAGCCTGGGTCGAGGACTTCACGACGCTGCAAAGCCTTTCGTCCGGTGCGATTCGTGTCGAGAGCATGACGCGCGACGAGCAACGTGCGATCGTCGCCTTCGAATCGGACGAACGCGGGACGTCCTATTACCTCTACGACCGCTCGTCGCGGCGCGCGTCGTTCTTGGGAGCCCAGAATCCGCTGCTCGCCTCCTATCGGCTCGCCCCGATGCAGCCGTTCAGCTATACGTCGACCGACGGCACCGTCGTGCACGGCTATCTCACGCTTCCGCCCGGGTCCGCCGCGAAGGCGCTGCCTGCGGTCGTGCTCGTGCACCGCAATCCGATGACGCGCGTCCGCTGGGGATACGACCCGGAGGCGCAGTGGCTTGCGAGTCGCGGGTTTGCCGTCGTGCAGCCGAATTTCCGCGGCTCGATCGGGTACGGGAAAGACTTTCTCGACGCGCGCGACCGCGGCCGAGCCGCCAAGAGCGCCGCCGACGTCCTCGCCGCCGCGGACTGGGCGGTGCGCGCCGGCCACGCGGATCCGCAGCGGATCGCGATCGTCTCCGCCGCGGACGACGTCCTCGCCGAGCTGCAGCTGCGCGGGCTCGACTACGCGTTGCTCCCCGCATCCGAGCTTTCCGAAGAGCGCTTGACGGCGCTCCTCCATCGCGGTTTATCGCGGCGTTAGAATCGCCTGAATCCGCGTCGCAAGATCGACGTCGCGGGCGGTGATCGCGCCGGCGTTGTGCGACGTCGTTCGAATTGTCACCTTGGTGCGGTCGACCGTGATCTCGGGATGATGGTTCACCGCGGTCGCGATGTGCGCGATCGCGTTGACGACGATCATCGCCTCCGCGAAATCTTTTTCTTCGACGACCCGCACGAGCGCGTCGCCGTCGCGCCGCCAGCCGGGGAGCTTCTCGAGCTCACCCTCGATCGTGGAATCGTTCAGCCGGTCGTTCATACGATGCTCCGTTCGCGCAGCTCGCCGAGCGAGACCTCGAGCGCCTCGAGCGTCTCGTCGACGTCGCGTGCAGAGTGCTCGGTCGACAAGAACATCACCTCGTTTTGCGAGGGCGGCAGCAAGATCCCACGCGCGCGCATCGCGTGATAGTAGGCGGCGTAGGCGGCCGAATCCGCGCGCGCCTGATCGTCGTAGCTGCGGGTCGGCGGGCCCGGCCGGAACTTGAAATCGACGATGCTTTCGAGCTGCACGACCGCGTAGTCGAGGCGTAACCCTGCCAAGACGCGCCGGATGCCGGCGGCAAGCCGCTGCGAGGTTTCGCGCATGTGCTCGTAGACCGCCGGATTCGCTTCCAAAAAATCCAGGACGCGCAGCCCAATGGCGACCGAGAACGGATTCCCGGCGTGCGTCCCGCCGGCGAAGACGCGGCCCTCCGGCGCGAGGACGCGCATGACGTCGGCACGGCCGCCGAAAGCCGCGAGCGGGAACCCGCTGCCGAGATTCTTCCCGAGCGTCGTGAGATCGGGGACGAAGCGCGGCGCGAGCGCTCCTTGTGCGCCGCCGAGCCCCAGCCGCAGCCAGGTGATCACTTCGTCGAAGATCACGAGCGCGCCGCACGCACGCGCGAACGCGAAAATTCCTTCGATGAAGTCTGGCTCGGGCAGCACCAGCCCCATGTTGCCGACGACCGGCTCGACGAGGATCGCCGCGACCCTCGCGCCGCCGTCAAAACGCGCGAGAACGCGCTCGAGATCGTCGAGATCGTTGTAGCGCGCGACCCCGAGATCGTCGAGCGTCGCCGCTGGGATCCCG
This sequence comes from Vulcanimicrobiota bacterium, assembly GCA_019233165.1. Classification (GTDB taxonomy): domain Bacteria; phylum Vulcanimicrobiota; class Vulcanimicrobiia; order Vulcanimicrobiales; family Vulcanimicrobiaceae; genus JAFAMS01. The sequence continues at coordinate 3,212 of JAFAMS010000539.1, forward strand.
GCTGCGACCGCATCGTCCGTTGCGGCCGAAGCGCCCGCCCCGAGCAGCGCCGCGTCGAAATGCCCGTGATAGTTCCCGCCGAACTTCACGATCGCCGAGCGTCGCGTGAACGCGCGCGCGACGCGAACCGCGCCCATCACCGCTTCGGTCCCGGTCGTCGTGAAGCGCAATCGCTCCAGCGACGGCACGTGCCTGCGAATTCTTTCCGCGAGCACGATCTCGTCTTCGTGCGTCGAGCCGAAGACTGCCCCGCGGGATGCGATCGCATCGAGCCCTTGCGAGACC
>JAFAMS010000133.1 GCA_019233165.1 Vulcanimicrobiota bacterium
GCTGGCAGCGCTGAGCGGCGCATCGGCGAGCATTGTGACGAACGCGACGAGATGCGGCCTGGTATCGGCGGCGCCGGCGGATCGTCCGCCCGCGAAGAACAACGCCAAAGCGGCGACGGCCGCGGTGAGGCGCATCACCGCGCCAGCGCCGCCAGCCGGCGCTCGCGCGCCTTGATCAACCGCAGCACCGCGTCGTTGTACGGCGTCGGGATTCCGGCTCGCCTCCCCGTTGCGACGATCGCGCCGTTGATTTGCTCGACCTCGGTGCGTCGACCGGCCGCGAGGTCGTACGCCATCGTGCTCTCGACCGCGGCCGTTTGTTCGACGATTTCACGGACGTAGCCCCAGACGTCGGCAAACGGAAGCTTGATCGCCATGGCCTGCGCGACCGCGGCCGCTTCGAGCGCGATCGAGCGCGCGAGCGCTCCCGCATCCGAATCGTCGACGATCACGCCATTCTCGCGATCGAGCAGCGCGCTGATGGGATTGATCGCCGCCGTGGCGATGAGCTTCCCCCACAGGTGAGGCCTGATGTCGTACGCAGTCTGCGTCTCGAGTCCGGCGCCCGACAGGAGCGCCGCGACGCGCTCGACCGTCGCGCTCGTCGCACCGGCTCCACCGACTACCGTGCGGCCGCGCCCAATACGCTGCGCGACGCCTTCGCCGCGCGAGACCGCCGTCTCGCTCGTGATCCCGACGACGAGAGCGACGTTTCCCCCGAGCGCCGTCTTGATCGCTTCTTCATTTCCGAGACCGTTCTGCAGCGTCACGATCGGCGCCGACGGATTCAGCCTCCCCGCAAAGTGACGAAATGCGCGCAGCGTATCGTGCGCCTTCACGAACGCGAAGAGTAAGTCTGCCGAAAAGAGCACGCTCGCGTCGAGCGTCGCTGCCGCGCGGCGCGGGCCCTCGCCTTGCAAGCGGACGCCGTCGCGTTCGATCGCCGCACACAGCTCGGGCGAAATGTCCAGAAACGTGACCTCGGCGAGCTCGGCGAGGTGCCAGCCGAAAAGCGTCCCCTGCGCTCCCGCGCCGAGGATCCCGATTCGTAGCTTGCGGCCGCGTTGCAGCTCCATCAGCCCACGCTGCGCCTACGGCGAAAGAGCGGTAACAAGATCACGCCGGACGCAAACCCTCCGATGTGCGCGAAGTAAGCGGTCCCCCCACCCTGCTCGCCGAGGGTTTTCGTCGTGATCGCGCCCCATCCGTGCAAGAACTGCGCGGCGGCCCAAAAGCCGATCACGACCACCGCCGGTAGGCGGAAAAACAGGGGCAGGCAACCGATCGGGATCACCGTTCCCACCGTGCTCCCCGGTGCGGTGATGATATAGCCGCCCAAGATTCCCGCGATCGCTCCCGAGGCGCCGATCGCCGGCACGTGACTGGCCGGATCGACTGCGACTTGGAGGACGCCGCCGAGAATCCCGCAGAGCAGGTAGTAGAGCAGATAGCCGACGTGCCCGCACACGTACTCGAGCTCCGGCCCGAAGACGGCGAGGAAGAGCATGTTGAAGATAATGTGCAGGAAACCGGCGTGCAAGAACATCGAGGTGACGAGCGTGAGCGCCGGAATCGGCGGACTCGGTGGCGCGAGCACGACGCCATTGGTGATGTCGTACGGAATCGCCGCAAATGCGTTGATGAACGCGTCGGTGTCGGCCGCGGTGAGCTCTTGAACGAAGACGACGACGTTCGCGATCACGAGCGCGTAGGTGACGAAGGGGAAGACGGGGACGCGTGCGCTCGTCCCGAGCGGGATCATTTTCCGCCGAGGAAATCGAGTTGGACGCCGTAGACCGTACGCCGGGTGTTGTGCAAGATGTCGCGCTCGCCGCCGAAGAGATCGACGTTCCGCATCGGACGCAGGTGAAGGTAGCCGTCAAGGTACGCGCCGGGCATTCCGTACGCGCGTGCCTCCAATCCGAACGGGCCGTCGTTGTATTGCCCTAGCAAGCCCAGCCGCGAGTACAAGATTCCGCCGCCGAGCACGACCGATCTCCCGAACTTCTGCTCGAGCGCGAAGTTCCACGTCTGATTCGCGCTGAGATCGTTGACGCCGGTGAAGAGCCGCGTATCGTTTTGCGGCGCCAGCACGACGTTGAAGTCCCCTTGCGGACCGGTTCCCTGGTTGAGCAGCGCCGTGTTCGGGACGTTTGCAGGTTGGGCCGAAAGCCCGCTGATCCGAATCTGCACCTCCACCAAACTCCGCACCGTTTGGTTTATTCGGTCGCGAAGCGCGGGCGAGAGCTTGAATTCGCCGGTTCGCGTCGGCGCCGTCCCCTGCGGCGCGGGGACCGCCGGCGGGGCCGACGCGGGAACGATCCTTCCGCTCGACGCGGGTGGTGGGGTCGCGCCGGCATCGACGCCGTACACGGAGCTCGTCCCCCCGAAGGCACCGAGCAGCGAGTTCAATCGCTGCGTCAACGCGTCGACGTTCGCAATCGTGTTTTTGAACTGCGCTTGCGTCGTCGGATCGCCCGTCATCGACTTGAGGTTGGCGGTCAACTCTTGGATGTTTGCCGACGCCAGCGAGAACTGCCGCAGGGTATCGGTGAGGTTCTTCTGCGTCTCCGGATTCGAGATCAGCCGCTGCATCTGGCTCGTCGCGTCGTTGAGCGAAACCGCCGTCTTGTTCAGCGAGACCATCAGCGTGTCGACGCGCCCGGAGTTCCGTTTCAGCGTGTCGTTCAGCTCTCCGGTGAGGTCGTCGATGTTCGTGCTGGCGACGTCGAGCGTGTGCTGTAGCTTGGCGACGATCTCATCCCCGCTCTTCGAGAACTTCTGCACGAGACCGTTTGCCCTGATCGCCAGCTCGTTGGCATTCGCGAGCGTCGATTCGAGCGTAGCGAGCAGCTTCGGCGCGCGCTTCTGCAAATCGGTGAGCAGCGCGTCGAGCTTCGCAAGCTCTCCCTGGCCCGCCGCGAGCAGATCCGAGACCGAGACCGGATTCGTCCCGCGCGGCTGCTGGTCCAGCGGAAGGATCTTGCGGGGTAACAGCGCGACGCGGTCTTTCCGCTCTTCCGGCGGGACGATCGCCAGCGTCGAGCTTCCCGTCAGCGGCGACGAGATGACGAACTTGGAGTCCTTCGGAATGTCGACGTCTTTCTTGATGGCGAGCACTAGCTCGACGGAGAAATCGTCTAGCAGCTTGATTCGTGCGACGTTGCCTACCTGGACCCCGCTCTCGTACACCAGGGAGCCGCGCGTCAGACCCGCAGCCGTATCGAAGTGGACGCCGATTTCGTAGCCGCTCGCGCGCGTGAGGAAGTCGGAGAGAACGAAGTACACGACGAACAGCGAAACGAGTCCGAGGATGGTGAAGAGTCCGACGATCGATTGTCTGCTCATATCGGGATCGGCCCTACCTCACTTCCTTGCAAGAACTGCTGCACGATCGGATTGAAGGACGCGCGAATCTCGTCGACGGACCCGTACGCGATGACGGCGCCCTCGAAGAGCATCGCGATGTAGTCCGCCATCATGAAGATGCTCTGCAAGTCGTGCGAGATCACGACGGCCGTCCCGTTCAGCTGATTGCGCAACCGTAGGATCGTGTCGGTCAATAGGTGCGTGATGATCGGGTCGAGACCGGTCGTCGGTTCGTCGTAGAGGACCATATCCGGATTGGTGATGATCGCGCGCGCGAAGCCGGCTCGCTTCACCATCCCACCCGAGAGCTCGGCCGGGAGCTTCTCCTCGGCGCCCGCCAGGCCGACGCTTTCCAGCGCGTGCGTCACGCGCTTGTGGATTTCGTCGGTGCCCAGCGTCGTGTTCTCCCGGAGCGGCAGCGCTACGTTCTCGAAGACCGACAAGCTGTCGAAAAGCGCCGCGAATTGGAACGAGAACCCGATCGAACGGCGGAGTTCGATCAGCTCGCGATCGCTGAGACTCCCGAGCTCCTGGCCCTTTACGTAGATTCGCCCCGAGTCCGGACGCCGAAGACCGTTGAGGAGACGCAAGATCGTCGACTTGCCGGCGCCCGAGAGCCCGATCACGCAGGTGATCGCGCCCTCCACGATGTCGAGCGAAAGGTTCTGTAAGACGACCCGCTGTCCGTACGACATCGTCACGTCTTCGAGCCGTGCAATGACTGCCACTCAGCCGCCCCCGAACTGCTGGCCGAAGAGGATGTACGACAACAGGAAATTGGTGATGAAGATCAAGATGATCGCGATCACGACCGCGCCCGTCGTCGCGACGCCGACCCCGGCCGCGCCGCCGCGGGTTCGCAGGCCCTGATAGCACCCGATCAGCACGATGATCGCGCCAAAGACGAAGCTCTTGACCAGGCCCTTGAGCATGTCGCCGATGTGAACTTGTTGGCGCACCGAGAGCAGAAAGGTGTCGTAGCTGATGTGCGCGACCGAGTTTGCGAGCCAAGCACCGCCCAAGATCGAGACGATATCTGCGAAGATCGTCAGCACCGGCATCATGATGAGCATCGCCACCAGGCGAGGGACGACGAGCATCCGCACCGGCGAGAGGCCGAGCGCGTCGAGCGCCTCGATCTGTTCGGTCACGACCATCGATCCGAGCTCGGCGGCGATCGCCGCGCCCGCCCGGCCGGCGACGACGACCGCGGAAAGCATCGGCCCGAGCTCGCGGAACGAGCCGAACGCGACCGCTCCACCGACCAGGTTTCCGACCCCGTACTGCACCGCCTGAACCGCCGATTCCAGCGAGATCACCATGCCGGTGAAGAGCGAGGTCAACAGGACGATCGACCAGGACTGGACGCCGAGAAGATACGCCTGATTGAAGGTCTCGGCCACTCGGATCCGGAGCCGCGCGATGAAGGAGGCTGACTCGGAACCGAGGATCGCGACGCCACCGACGTACTCGAGCAGGTCCGTCGACTCGCGACCGACGCTTTCGAGAGGGTTCATCCGCTAGCCGAGTTCGGAGACCTCCGAAAGGACGCCTTGCGTCTTCTCGATCCGTCGCAGCGCGACGCCGCGTTCGGCCTGGAGATTGAATTGCACCTGGTTGACGTGCGCGATCCGGCGGTCGAGCTCGTCGAGTCGTTGCCGCGCCTCCCGCGCGAAGGCGCCGAAGTAGCGCTCGACGGCCTCTCGGTACCGGCGAAACTCATCGGAGCTCGGGTCCCGCTCGCGCAGAATCGCCTCGATCTTCTTCTGTTCCGCGGCCAGCCTTCGGTCGCGGATTCGAAACTCGCCGACTTCGGCGACGAGCTTCTCCAAGCGCGCGCGGTCAGCCGCCAGCGTCGATCCTCCCCGCCTCGATCGCCGCCGACTGCGCCGCAAACAGCTGCGCGATCCCGCCGGCGGCAAGGTCGAGCATCTCGTCGAGCCGCGCGCGAGAGAACGGATGCGCTTCGGCAGTTCCTTGAACCTCGACGAGCTCGCCGCGATCGGTCATCGCAACGTTCATGTCGACTTCGGCCGCGCTGTCCTCGCTGTAGGCGAGATCGAGCAACAACGTACCGTCGACGACTCCGACCGACGTCGCCGCCAGTTGTGCCGTCAGCGGCCGGCGCGATCCCCCTAGGTGCCGGTGCAACGCCAGGGCAACGGCGACGTAGGCGCCGGTGATCGCGGCCGTGCGCGTTCCGCCGTCGGCCTGCAAGACGTCGCAGTCGATCCACAGCGTCCGTTCGCCGAGCGCCTCCAAGTCGGTTACCGCGCGCAACGCGCGCCCGATCAGCCGCTGGATCTCGTGCGTGCGGCCACCGGGACCTCCTTTCACGCTCTCCCGCGGCGTGCGCTCCTGCGTCGAGCGAGGGAGCATCGCATACTCCGCGGTGATCCACCCGCTGCCGCGTCCCTTCATCCAAGGCGGGACGCGGTCTTCGAGCGTCGCCGCGCACAAGACGCGCGTCCGTCCGACCGTGATGAGCGCGCTCCCTTCGGCGAACTCGAGGTAGTTCGGCTCGATGCGAACGGGCCGCAGCTCGTCCGGCCGGCGGCCGTCGATCCGCGCTGCCAAGCGGACGCTCTCCATCTGCCTTATTCGACGGTAACGGTCTTGGCGAGGTTGCGGGGTTGGTCGACGTCTTTGCCGTCGATATCGGCGATGTGATACGCCAACAGCTGCAGCGGGACGACGTTGACGAGCGGCGAGAGGAGCTCATCGACGCGGGGTACCCAAAAAACGTGATCGGCGAGCGCCGCCGCTTCCGCGTCGCCGTGATTGGCGACGACGAGGATCGGTGCTTCCCGCGCCCTCGCCTCCGCGACGTTCGAGAGAACCTTCTCGCGAACGCGTCCGTCGGTGACGATCGCGACGACCGGAACGCGCTGATCGAGGAGCGCGATCGGACCGTGCTTCATCTCGCCGGCGGCGTAGCCTTCGGCGTGAATGTACGAGATTTCTTTGAGCTTGAGAGCTCCCTCGATCGCCGTCGGAAAATTGACGTAGCGCCCCAAGAACAGGACCGAGCGCGCTTTGCGGATCTTGCGCGCGACGCCGCGAATCGCATCCGACGTGTTCAGCACGACGTCGATCGCGGCGGGAAGCAGCTTTGTGTTCTCGGCGATCTCGCGCAAGCGCTGGGGCGGAGTCGAGCCGCGGACGCGCGCGAGGTAGAGCGCGAAGAGCACCATCGCGACGATTTGCGAGAGATACGTCTTGGTCGCGGCGACGCCGATCTCCGGACCGCCACGCGTGTAGAGTATGCCGTCGGCGATCCGCGTGAGGTGCGAGCCGACGACGTTGCAAATCCCGAGAATCGGGGCGCCGGCGTCCTTCGCGATCCGGCACGCCTCGATCGTGTCGGCAGTTTCCCCGGACTGCGACATCGCGATCGTCAAGGTGCGCGGGTCCATCGCCCGGTCGCCGTAGCGGAACTCGCTCGCGAGCTCCATCTCGACCGGAAGCTTGCAGAGGGCGCGCAGGAGATACATCCCGACCATCCCCGCGTGATACGCCGTACCGCAGCCGGTGATCGAGATCTTCGTCATCGCCCGTAAGAGCGCCGCATCGATCTTCGTCTCGACGGCGAGCTGGACGTCGTTCGACTCGTCGATCCGCCCGGCGAGCGTTTCCTTTACGACGTTGGGCTGCTCGAAGATCTCCTTGAGCATGAAATGCTTGAAGCCGCTTTTTTCGGCCGAGCTTGCGTCCCACGTGATTTGCTCGACCTCGCGCTCGATCGGCTTTCCGCCGAAATCCGTCAGCCGCGCTCCGTCGCGCGTCACTTCGACGATCTCCCCTTCGCGCAGGATGATGACCTTGCGCGTATATTGCAGCATCGCAGGCGTATCGGAGGCGACGAACATCTCCCCCTCGCCGATCCCGACGACGAGCGGGCTCGCGCCGTTCCGGGCGAAGAGCATCCGGTCGGGCGCGTCCTGCGAGAGGACGCCGAGGGCGTACGCACCCCGAACGCGCGCAAGCGTCTTGCGCAGCGCTTGAACTAAGTCGTCGCCGCCGCGCAGCTCGGATTCGATCAAGTGGGCGAGGACCTCGGTGTCGGTTTCGCTATGGAACGTATGACCGGCTCGCAAGAGCTCTTCGCGCAGCGGACCGTAATTCTCGATGATCCCGTTGTGAATGACGGCGATCTTACCGGTGCAATCGAGGTGGGGATGCGCGTTCGCATCCGAAGGCTTGCCGTGAGTCGCCCAGCGCGTGTGCCCGAAGCCGATGGTCCCGTGCAAGCTCTCGCCGTTTTGGAGCCGCTCGGCGAGACGTTGGAGCTTCCCCTCCGCCTTCGAGCCGCGCAGCTTCCCGTCGGCCTCGATGACCGCAATACCGGCACTGTCGTAGCCGCGGTATTCGAGCCGCCGCAACGATTCGAGGATGATCGGAACGCTATCGCGCTCGCCGATATACCCGACAATGCCGCACATTCTAAAGGCGCTCCGCCCCAGGCTGCGCGCCCCCCACATGCTTTGCATGTGGGGCCCCCGGACAGCCCGGCCCTTTCAACAAAAAAGCAAGTGCACGATACCCCGAGGTGGGCCGGAATAACATGCTACTTTATGCCTTCCCGGGTTCGCTTGTAGTTAATCTTGCCGCCGGCTACTTCGTTGAAGGCGGTCGATACGGGCTTGTTGGGGTTGACCTTGTCGGTGAGCGGCGGCGCGGCGTT
>JAFAMS010000075.1 GCA_019233165.1 Vulcanimicrobiota bacterium
TTCTGGGGACTGGTGGCGCTGGCGATCAATCCGATGAATCGCTTCGCAATCTTTTTCGCCGACTTCCAGAAGGCGATCGTCGGCGCGGCGCGCGTCTACGAGATCCTCGATCTCCCCGTGGAGCCAGCCGATGCCCCGAACGCGGTGAGCCCCGCGGTACCGATCCGCGGCGAGATCCGCTACGAGAACGTCACCTTTGCCTACCGCCCCGAGGACGGGCCGGTCCTCGACGGCTTTTCGGCCGAGATGCGAGCCGGCGAGGTGATCGCGCTCGTCGGGCCCTCGGGCGCAGGGAAGACGACGATCGTCAACCTCGTCCCGCGCTTCTACGAGCCTCAAGGCGGAAGGATCACCCTCGACGGGATCGACCTGCAGGCGCTCCGCCTTTCGGAGCTCAGGCGCGCGATCGCGATCGTCCCTCAGGAGACGCAGCTCTTCTCTGGGACGCTCGCGGAGAACATCCGCTACGGCCGCCTGGAGGCGAGCGACGAGGAGATCCTCGAGGCCGCCCGGATCGCCAACGCCGACGAGTTCATCGAGCGGCTCCCCGAACGCTATGGGGCGCTCGTCGGCGAGCGCGGGATCAGGCTCTCGGGGGGCCAGCGGCAGCGGATCGCGATTGCCAGGGCGGTCCTCCGCGACCCGCGCATCCTCATCCTCGACGAAGCGACGAGCGCCCTGGATTCGCACTCGGAGGCGCTCATCGAGGAGGCGCTGGACCGGATCCTCCCCGGCCGCACGACGCTGATCATCGCCCATCGGCTCTCGACGATTCGCCGGGCCTCGACGATCCTGTACATCGAGCGCGGGAGCGTCCGGGAACGGGGGACGCACGAGAGCCTCCTGGCGAGAGGCGGCGCCTACGCGGCGCTGCACCACGCTCAGAGCTAAGCTCCTAGGGCGGCGCGCCGATACAAAACTTGGGAGTTTTGATTTGGCTGGATTTCATTTTGGCGTTACCGCCGACATCTTAAAGGACGCGCTCTCCGGCGCCGGGCTCGCGCACGACGCGATCGCAAACAACATCGCGAACGTGAACACCCCGGGCTTCCAGCGCATCGACGTGACCTTCAAGCAGGCTCTGGCCGCGACCGAGCCGACCCCGCCCGATCCCAACGAGCTGAGTCTGGCGACGACCAGTCCGCTGCACATCCCGATCAACGGTGAGATCCCGGCGCAAGCCTTCCACGTGACGGCGTCGCCGGTCGACAACCCGGTTCGAATGCGGGTCGACGGCAGCAACGTCGACGTCGATCAAGAGATGGCGCTGCTCACGCAGAACTCGGCGTACCAGCAGACCGCCGCACAGTTCTTGCAGTCGCAGTACACGCGGATCCGCACGGCGATCGAGGAGCGTGCCTAATGGGTGACGGGACGTTCTACACCTCGATCGAGATCAGCGCCTCGGGCCTCTCGGCCGAGCGGCTGGTCATGGACGTGATCGCGAATAACCTCGCCAACGTCAACACGACCCGGACCCCGAACGGCGGAGCGTTCAAACGCCAACTCGTCGTCTTCTCGCAGAAGATCGACGAGGTCGCCAAACAGCAGGCCCAGGTCGCGGGCCAGGACCCTTCGCAGGTCGGGAACCTGAACGGCGTGAAGGCGACGCAAATCATCGACGACCCCGCACCCGACAAGCTGGTCTACGATCCGACCCATCCCGACGCCGACGCCCAAGGGTACGTCCACTACCCGAACATCGAAGTCGTCAAAGAGATGGTCGACATGATGACCGCGCAGCGGGCGTACGAGGCGAACGTCTCGGCGATTCGGGAATCTCGCGCGATGGGAAACGCCGTCCTCGGACTCCTCAAGGCCTAAGAAAGCATCATGAACGTCAATCCGTTTCTTCCCGACCTTCCCGTCCCGCCCAGCGAATCGCCGACCGTAACGCCGCTCGCGCCGACGCAGGGGGGCCCGCAGGCGGCCGGCGAGACTACGCCGAGCTTTCGCGACCAAGTGATGCAGCTGCTCGACGACGTCAACACCAAGCTCACGACCTCGGACCAGAAAGTCAAAGACCTGGCGATGGGCAAGACGCACGATCTCGACGGGGTCGTGACGTCGGTCGAAGAGGCCAACCTGGCCTTGCAGTTCACGATCGCCGTTCGCGGCAAGTTGATCGACGCGTACCAAGAGATCATCCGCACCTCGATGTAGGTAGGTCCGCGTGAGCGGCGCTCAAAGCGAGGCCTCCTCGATCAAGAAAATGGTCGAGGACGGGCACTATTACTCGCCCCTCGTCGACCCCGGCGAGATTGCATCGCGGACCGCCCAGCTGTGGCCCGCGATCCCGCCCTTGCGCGGGATCGACTACCGGGAAGCGGCGCAGCACGCGCTCTTCGAGGAGCTCGTC
>JAFAMS010000134.1 GCA_019233165.1 Vulcanimicrobiota bacterium
AAGTGCAACGCGCCGTCGACTGCTACAATGCCGGCGCCACCATGCTGCACGTTCACGTGCGCGATCCCCAAACCGGTCAGGGTTCCTCGAACTTCGACCAATACAACTACTTCATCGGTCGCCTGCGCGAAGCGGTGCCGAAGATGATTCTCCAAGTCGGCGGCTCCATTTCGTTTGCGCCGCATACGCCAGAGGCCAAGGCGAAGTGGCTGGACTACGATACGCGTCACATGCTGACCGAGTTGGATCCGAAGCCGGACTGCGTGACGGTGACGACGGGCACGACGCTTTGGGACATCACTCAGGCGTTCGTTCCCGGTGACGCCGACGGAACGCATCTCGCCGATCCGAAAGTCGCCGCCGCTTGGGCGAACATGGTCGTGGACTCGACGCCGGCATTTTACGTCGAGCATCTCAAACGCCTGCGCGCGCACGGCATTCAGCCATACTTCGTGCCGGGCACGGTTCACCAGCTCGAGATCATCGAACGGCTGCTTCGTCAGGGCGTCTACATGGGGCCACTGAACTTGGCGATCTGCGGCTACGGCGGGGGTACGCTTGGACGCAACCCGTACCACTGGATGGACAACCTCCGCCAAGCGCCGCACGGTGCTCGGAGCGTGACGTTCTGGAGCAGCATGCGCGGTAACATCGCGATCCAAACGATGGCGGTCGTGCTGGGCCAACACGTGCGCGTCGGCAACGAAGATAACATCTGGGACGCACATAAGAAGCGCTGGCCTTCGGTTAAGCAAGTTGAGTGGGCGGTGAAGCAGGCAGAGCAGTTCGGCCGCAAAGTTGCTACCGCGGACGAAGCGCGCGAGATCATGAAGATCGGCGTTTTCTACGATACGGTGGAAGAGACGCTCTTCAATGCCGGACTGCCGCCGAATCGTCCCGAGGGCTACAAGGGCTTCCTGACGTACGCGACCAACGGACACGCGCCTAAAGCGGTGTTCGAAGGCCCCACTCCCGTCAGCATCCTATAACCGAAGAGGATTCGGCAATCGAGAGCGTGCGCGCCGCCGGCCGGTGGTCGCGCACGCTCGACCTTTTGCAAGAACTCGATCGTCCGTCATCGGATCCTGATCCCGAAGGGGACCGTGGGGTACGGGGTCGACGCGGCGTTCGGGGCCCGCACCCCGCTTACTGACCGCCCTCGTCCTCGACGTTCTCGCGCGCCTGTTCCAGGAGCGGATCCTCGTCGTCTTCGTCGCCTTCGACGAGCTCGGGCGCAAGATAGAGCTCGCGGTTCATCTCTTCGGCGGGGGTGCGATCTCGTTCCACGGGACCTCCCTATCGTCCCGAATGCGGGACGCTTGCGTCTTCGGGGCTGCGGGGCCGCGGACCGCCTCCCCGAGGAGCGGAGGCGCGCGGGACGAAGGCGCGGCGGATGAGCGCCGTAACGAGCGTAGACCTCGCACACAGGCTTGCCGACGAGTTGATGGCAACGCGCAAGATCGAAGCCGTTCGGGTCTGGCTCTCCGAGGAGAACTTCGTGATCCCCGCCGCCGAGAATCCCGACGATTTCTTCGGCGCGCGCGGGCTCAGCGCGGATGAAGTGCAAGACCTCATGAAGAGCGTCTCGCCGTTCGGGAACGATCGTGGGTTTCCGCTCGGCGTCAGCGAGCTGCGCTTCGGTTATGTCGAGATACCGCATCTCGAACAACTGCAGCCGGACGCGCGCAAGCTCGTCGAGCGCAGGGTTCGCGCAGCCGCCATGGCGATCTCGGGGGCGAGCACGCTTGCGAAGGCAGAAGCTGCCAGCCGCGGCCGCGTTCTCGTGATCGACGACGACGACGGTTTGCGCAAATTGCTCGACAAGCTGTTGACGCGCGAGCGGTTCGAGATCATCGAAGCGACGAACGGTCGAGAAGGGATCGAGATCGCGACGCGCGAGCAGCCCGATCTGATCTTGATGGACTGGATCATGCCGGTGATGGATGGAAGCGAGGCGACGAAAGCGCTCAAGCAAAACCCGGCGACGCGCGACATCCCGGTCGTGATGCTGACGCATCGCTCGCGAGCGCAGGATAAGGTCGCCGCCCTGAACACCGGCGTTACGGACTTCGTCGCCAAGCCGTTCGATTTCCGCGAGCTCGTCGCGCGAATCGACACCCAGCTGCGCTGGCGCCATCTGCTCTCCGGGAGCGCGGTACCGTCGATGCTCCGCGGAGATTCCGCCCGCGAGCCCCGCGGCGCGATGCTCGATCAGCTCATCCGCCTCGTTCGTTCCGGCGAGCCTGAGGCCGCGCTCGAGCGCGCGATCGCCGAAGCCGAGCGTTACGAGGAACAAAAACTCCCCGAGCGCGCCGGAGCGGCCTATAAAATAGCCGCGGACGCCGCCGAAGCGCTCGACAACGACGACCTCGCGCGCCGCTTGCTGCGCCTCTCCGGCCGCGCATATCTCGACTGGGCAAAGAGCACGCCGAAAGCCGAAGAGAGCCAACGCGGCTACACGCTCAGCGTGCGCCGCTTCGTCGAAGCCGACCAGCTGAAGGGGTCATAATGCGCGGTGAAGCTCAGATCGGCAAAGTCACCAACGCCGGGCAACCTACGGACGAAGAGCTCGCGGCTCTTAAGGCGCAGGGCTACTCGACGGTCATCAACATCCGCCTACCCGAAGAACAAGACGAACCCGAGGGCCCCAAGGTCGAGGCGGCCGGGATGCGCTACGTTTCGATTCCGTATAACATCGGGACGCTGACGCCCGAGCACATTCGGCAAGTCCGCGAGGCGATCGAGAGCGCGCCGCCGGGCAAGGTGCTCACGCATTGAGCCGGCGGGACGCGGACCGCGGTCGCGGCCGGGATCATCGATGCGGAGGACCAGGGTAAAGGCGCCGACTACGTCATCGACACGCTACGCGCCAAGGGCTACGACGTGATGCCTCCTTACGAGGCGTTCATCCGGAGATATTTCGAAGAGAAGTAGTTCGCCCTTACTTTCCTCCTGACGATGACCCTCCGCCACCACCGGCGCTGGGAAAGCCGGTACCGACCGATAGCTCAAGCGAGAAGAAGTTACTCAGCTTCTGATAGGTCGGAATCGTGTAGCCACTCGTAGGCACGCCCG
>JAFAMS010000032.1 GCA_019233165.1 Vulcanimicrobiota bacterium
CGACGTGGAGCGGAACTCGCCGCGTTCGAAGAGCACGTGCGTGATCGGATACGCCAAGACGACGAGGCCTACGATCGCCGGGATCATGATGAAGTTGACGAGCCGCAGGCCGGTGACGACGGAATTGCGCAGACCTGGGCGGTTCGAGCCTGCGAACTGCGATGCCAGCAGCGGGAAGAGTACCGTCGCGATCGCCGCGGCGAAGATTTGCTGCGGAAAGAAGACGAGTTTCGAGGCGTAGTTCATCCCCGACATATATCCGGGCGGAAGCGTCGAGGCGAAAAAACGATCGAAGAACAGCGCGAGCTGACCGGCGGCCGAGCCGATGACGATCGGCCCGAGCATCGTCCACATTCGTCCGAGTCCCGGATGACCGAGATCGATCACGAAGCGATAGCGCCCCAGGCGGAAGAACGACGGAAGCTGGACCAGGAGCTGCATCGAAAGACCGAGCGCGGTCCCCAGAACGAGCGCGTAGATTCCGATCTGGTGGAAGAGCAGGACCGTGACCGCAATCGTCACGACGTTGATCGCAATCCCTTGGAGCGCCGGCGCGAGAAAACGGTGATGTGCGTTGAGCATCGCTGCGACGACGCCTGCGAGCGAGGTCGCGACGATGCTCGGCATCATCCAGCGCGTCATCCGGATCGCGACGCCCATCTGCGGCTCCGGGAACCCGTGCGCGATCAGCGGGACGAAATACGGCGCCAAGAGCCACCCGAGCGTCGCGGCGGCGACCAGCACGATCGCCAGGCCGTTGAGGATCGTGCTCGCCAAGCGCCACGCGTCTTCGTCGTGGCCGCGCGCGAGATAATCGGAGAACGTCGGAACGAGCGCGCTCACCAGCGCGCCGTTGAAGAGGCCGAACACGATCGTCGGGATCGTAGCCGTCGCGAGGAACGTGTCCAGCTCCCAGTGCGTCCCGAAGTAGTGCGCGTTCACGACTTCCCGCCCGAAGCCGAGCAGCGACGAGCCGAGCGTCGCCGCCATGACGATCAGCGTCGAGCGCGCGAACGCATGCGGCCGCGGGAGGCTCGGGACGACGCGAAGCTGCGGCTTCATCCGAGCTGAGCCGGATCCGTCACGGCGGGACCGTCATGAGCCGGAAAGAGCGTGGAGAAACCACCCGGCTTCGAGTACGCTTCCGCGACGGTCCGCTCCGGAAAACCGGCTGCCGCCAGGAGGTCTCGGCGAACGAAGAACGCGTTCACACCGGCCGAATCGGTGCCGACGAGCGCATACCCCTTTCGGTCCCCTAAAAATTTAAGTGCGCTTAAGCTTGCTCCGTAGTAGAGCGTCTTGTTCCAGCGATGGGCCGGGTCGTAGCGCATGATCCAGAACCGGTCCGGCGGGATGCTTCCGTTATATTCGATCACGACGACGCGCGGGCGATAACCGCCCAAAGCCTCCCACACCCAGTAATCGTTCCCGTCGATGTCGATCGAGAGCAGGTCGAACTCCTGCGGAACGCCCGCCCGTTCGAACAGCTGTACGATGTTCTCGCGGGTAACGAACTCGCACAGCACGGTCACCCCGCCGTCGCGATACCGCTCGCGCAGCCGCGCGGCGTACGCCGGGTCGCCTTCGATCAGAACGCCGTTCCATCCGTACCATTGCGAGAGCAGCGCGGTATTGCACTCGCTTCCGTCTTGGACGCCGAACTCGACGAAGAAGCGGTCGCGGCCGAGGCGGAAGAGGAGCTCGCGCAAGATGCCGTCTTCTCCGTTCTGCGAGAGCACTTTGCGTTCGAACGATTGCAGCTCGCCGAACGAGCGCAGCGCGCGGGTGTGGCGCATGCGCGCGAGCCGGCGGGCGCCGCCTAGAACGGCTTGCACGGCGGGGAGCATCGAGAGCCTGACCGCGAGCGGACCGACCAGTTTCTTCACCGAGCGACGTCGACCGATCCGACCATCGTCTTGAAATCACGGACCCCGCCGAACTCCGCCGAGATTCCCGTTCCCGCGCTGGCGTGTACCGCGGCGATCACGTTGAAGCTGAGCGTCGAGCTCGGCGCCAGCAGCAACCGGTCGCCGTACGGCGTCAAGTCGACGAGCAGATCGTTCCAGGCATTCAGCTTCCCCGGGACGACGACGTACGTGAAGAGATCGCGCCGGTAGACCTTCGGTTTGCTCAAGCGCGAATCGATCGTGAAATCGATGTGGCGGCCGAGCGCGTCGATGAGCTCGATCCCGAAGATCGCGCGAGGATAGACATCGCCTGCGTAGTCCTGACCCGGCCGTAAGCGGACCCTAAAGCTGCGGACGGCTGCCGTAACGCGCTGCGATACCGCGGCGACGTGCCACGTTGCGTCGGTCGCTTTCGGAAGAGCGTACGCCAGCACCGACGCTCCGTCGGCGGCGCGCGCGCGGCGGAGTACGCCGCTCGTGAAATCGCGCGGATCGTAAGTCCAGCCCGACGGGACGTAGGGCGGCTTCTCGCTCCAGCTTCGCAGTTCGGCGTTGGCGAGGGTGCGCAGGCCGCCGACGAATGTCCGCGCGTTTGAGAATGTCTCGGTTCCGTTGTCGGGATCGAGCGCGACGACTTGCACCGAGGTGTCCCCTTCGGCGGCGATCTCGTTCGCGTTCGCTCCCGCCGAGAGCCATACGGTCGTCGTCGCATGCTCCGGCAGCTTGGTCGCCAAACCGCGGTCCCAGAGGCGCACGTACGTCCCTTCGCCCTGTACGTAGACGAGGAACCGCACCGTTTTTTGCGGGCCGGCGTTGCGGACGTTTACGTGCAGCGCGTCGATCTGCTGCGTGCCGGGGTCGAGCTTCGCGTCGAGCAGCTCGACCGAAAGGCGCTCGCGCTGAGCGCGGGCGATCCCGACCGATGTCGCAACGACGACGAGCGCCGCGCTCACCGCGACTATCCAGCGCGTTTGCAGTTTCCGACCGGCGGCGAGCTCGACGACGTTCGCGCGCGGGCTTGCTAGAAAGACCAGCAGCACCGGCGGCCAGTACATGAAATAGTTCTGCAGCGAACGCGGAGCGAGAAACAAAACGACCGCGGGCGCCAGGAACGGGAGAAACGAAAGCCGCCTCCACTGCCACGCATAGAGGACCAGCAAGAGCGCGAACGCACCTAGGCTGAGGCGCTGGTAGAGCTCCGGTTGCCAATCCTTGGCGTTCGACGTCGTGAACTGAACCAGGCCGGAGCCGAACGAGATCAGACCGCCGCTCATCGGCTCGGTGATCCCGTGCAGCCATGCCGTCGGGTGCCAGAGCGCGAACGGAAGGTTGGGAAGCGCGAACGCAAGGAACGCGAGCGCGGCGGGGACGAGAAATGCAAAAACGTCGCGCCGTATTCGCGCGACGTGCATCCAAAAGATCAGTGCGAACGGGACGACGAGCCACGGAGTCTGCTTGAACGCACAGGCGATACCGAGCCAGATCGCGGCCGACCACGGCGAGCGGTTCCAGTACCACGCGCAGAGCATCATCGCCGGCACCCATAAGATATCGGTTACGCCGCCGACGGTGTAGTCGAGATACGACGGAGCCACGAAGAGGACGAGCGGGAAGATCGCGCGCAGCCCGGGTGGTGCTGCCCACGCCAGGATGAGGATCGCGGCCAAATGGGCCGCGACGCTGATCCACAGAACGTTGTGGGCGTGCGCGGCGATGAACGGGACGTAGAGCAGAAACGAAAGGGCCGGATACGACTCGACGTAGACGCCCAGTCCTTGCGCCGTCGGGGTGACGAGCGTCTGCGGCGCGTTGAAGATCGCATACGCCGCTTCCATGCTCTTCGTATAGGGGTCCACGCCCTCGAGGAGCAGACGGGCGGAGTAGGCGTTGAACAGCAGAGCGTCGGTCCCGTAAAATGCGACCTTGTATTTCACGATCGCACCGGCGACCGCGAGGAACGCATAGGCGAGCGCGCCGACCGCGATCCATTCGCTCGCCTCCGGTGCCAGAAATGCGGCCGCAGCGAGCGCGAATCCGAAGACGTAACAGCTGAGGCTGAGATAGATGACCGGCAGATGCAAGTTCGCCTCGACGTTCTGCCACAGGACGTATCCGGCGCCGATGAGGACGGCGGAGGCGATCAAGAACCCGGCGGCTCGCTGCTCCTTCAGACGCGTACCTGCAAGTCGCGCGCGGCGCGCGCGTAGATCCCGATCGCGGTCGCACGCGGGCCTTTCCCAAGCACGATCAGATCGCCGCCCGGATCCGTCGCGAGAGCGACGGCGTCGTGCATCGTCGGCGTCTGCTTGACGGCGAGCAGCGTCTGCATCGCGATCACGCTCAGGTACGACGCGCCGCCGGCGCGCGTCAGCGCGTAGATTGCAGCGGAAGGCTTCGAGCAAACCGGTGCTCTTCCGACGTTGGTGGTGTCGGTCGTCGCGGCGTCCCGGATCCGCACGAGCGTGACGTGCTCGTCACGCTCGGAAACGATCAGCGACGGCTCTCCCATCCCTTCGCAATATGCAAGCGACGTCGTCCCGGCGGGAAGCGGGACCGAGCGCGACAACCGAGCCCCGCTCGACGGAATCTCGAAGGCGACGAGGGCGGCACGGTCGCGCACGAACGCCCACGTTCCAGCCGGCGACGAAGCGAGCGCGACGACTGCCGCGGGCGCCGGAATCACGCGGAGCTTGCGGCCTTGCGCGCTCCACTCTTCGATGGCGCCGCCGGCGACGGTCGTGAGCCCGAGATAGATGCGCCCATCGCGCCCGACCGCGATCGAATCGGCCTCGCGCGTAACGCCGAACCGGCGTATCACCGTCCCGTCGCTCGCGCTCTCTAGCGTGACGTTGCGATCGGAATCGTTTCCGCCGACGAGAGCGAGCATTCCGTCGCCGCTCGCGCTCACCGCAATCGCGTCCGCGGGAGCCGGGATGAGGCGATAGCCGCGATCGTCGTTGCGTCCTGCGCACGCGCAGAGCGTCGAGATTCCGACAACGGTCGCAAAGAGAAGCGCGAAACGCACGGTGCGCCGTTCCCGCGATTTGTGGAAGAAACCCTTTCCGGGGGAGCGAAAGCACAGCGCCACGTGAACGGCGCCCTAGCCCCCTCGCTTTCCTCTCCCGCCGCCGGGCTGACCCGCCTCTCGCTGCTCGACCGCATTGCGATTCTCGGCATTGCCGCGCAGTTTGCGGTAATGGTTACGATCTCGTACGTTCTGTGGGAACGCCACGGGCTGACGGGCGATTTCGCCGGCTTCTTTCACGGATGGAGCTCGATCGCGCGCGGCGACTTGAATCCGTGGCAGCAAGACGCAGCGAACATGCGCTACTTGCAAAACCACGGCGAGCTGATAACCTATCTCTTTGCGCCCGTCTATTGGTTGATCCCGAACGGATTCGGCCTCCGGCTCATTCAGGATTCCTCCGCTGCCGGGATCAGCATCGTAAGCTGGCTCTGGGTCCGCGAGCTCCTCGCGAGCGCGCGGCTCGCGCGTACGCTCGCATTGCCGCTCGGGCTCACGGCGCTCGTTCTGATCGTGCTCGATCCGTGGCCGATTTGGTCGAACGCGTTCGATTTTCACTGGCAAGCGACGGGAACGTTCTTCATGCTCGCCGCCGCGTATGCGTTTTTTCGCCGGAATCTGGTCCTCGGTTTTGCTGCCTGCATTCTGACCGTCCTCACCGGCGACGTGATGGCGACGATCCTGGCGGGGCTGGGACTTTCGATGCTCTTCGTCGGCCGCGTCCGGCTCGCGGGCGCGGGCGTGCTGCTCCTCGCCGTCGGCTCGTTCTTTCTGATCCATCGGCTCGGAGGCGGGCTCGGATACGCGGCGAGCGGCGGCGGTCTCGAGATGTTGTACGGCGATCTGTTCGCACCGGAACATCCGCACGACGTCACCGCGGCAGGGCTGATTGCGTTCATGCTGACCCATCCGCAAAACGTACTGGCCGCGCTCGCGCGCAACGGCAACGAGATCTATGCCAATCTTGCGCCGGCCGGACTCGTCGGCGTCTTCTATCCGTGGTCGTGGGGCGTCTGCTTGGTCACGCTCCTCGAGAACGATCTGGCGAACGGACGGCTTTTCGCGCAGCCGTCGTTCCAATCGTTTCCGCTGTATGCGTTTACCGCCGTCGGCACGAGCGCGCTGCTCGTCGCGCTCGCTTCGCGCGAGCGCGCCGCGTGGCCGGCCCGCATCGCGTGCGCGCTCCTTTCGCTCAACGCGCTCGCGTGGGCCGCGGTCTGGCTGCCGCACATCCCGAGCCGCTGGATCCTCGTTCGACCGAATGCCGCTGCGGAGCTGACGCGGATCAACCGAACGATCCCCTGGAATCAGGAAGTGATCGGAGGGGAGGCGTTTCTCGGTCTTTTCGCCGACCGTCCGGTCTATTACAACTCGATCCACCCGGATTTTCCGCTGGACACGAACCCGGTTAACGTCGTGATCGCGCCCTACGACGGCGTGAACGCACTGACCGCAAACGCCGATCTTTCAAGAATCGCCGCGCTCGGCCGGCGTCCCGGCGCACGACTCGTTTCGCACAACGACGGCGTCTGGTGGTTCTCGTACGCGCCCAAACCCGGCGAGCGGTGGCTCCCGCTCCCGATGGGCGCCGAGCGAATCCCCGCGTGGACGCTCGATGGGATCTCGGGACGCGCGACGCTCGAAGGGCCGGAAGCAACATGGAGAATCGAATACGCCGGCGAGCGCGGCGACGTCTTCGAAAACGATTATTGGCGCGTTCCGGTCGGCCGTTACAACGCGGTCGTCGACATCGAGTCGGACGAGCAGGTCATCTTGGAAGTGCGGAAC
>JAFAMS010000428.1 GCA_019233165.1 Vulcanimicrobiota bacterium
ACTCGAGGCCGGTCTGACCAAGACGCCGCCGCCGGGGCTTTAGTGTCGTAGGGTCAAGAACCCGATAACGACCTCGACGACGATCAGCAAGATGATGATGAGCTCGAGCACCGTATCGCGCCGATGCTCGGCGCGGTCCTGGGCGAAACGGTACATCTCGTTGACGCTTCGCAGCTTCGCGTCGATCTGCCGCTGCCAGTCCTCGAGGCCCAGCCGTGTCGCCGCGCCGCGGTAAAGCCGCGCGTAGTAGGCGTCGCCGATAAATTTGAGCGCGTTCGTCGAGCGATCGAGCAGCTCTCGAATGTCGACGATCAGGTAGCGCATCGGTTCGGCGCTCCGTTCCCCTTTCGCGGTGTAGATGCGGTCGAGCTCGGCGTCCAGACGGCCGTCGTACGTCCTCAGCTCGACGAGCTGCGTGTTCGCGAACTCCAAGATGTCGACGACCGGCGCGGGGTTCGCGTCGTAGACGAACGCGTTGTCCCATCCGAGGATCGCGAGGTCGTCTTCGTAGTAGCTGAAGCTCACGCGAAAAACGTCGTCCTGTTCCTTCGGCGAGAGGCTTCGCTCCTCGCCGACGACGAGCCGTGCGAGCTCGCCGGCGTCGGCGGCGATCAGCGCGGCAGAGGCCACCGGCGCGGCGAAGCGTTCGACTTCAAAGACGAAGTAGTCTTCGACCAGCGGCTCGTGGGGATCGTCCAGGCACGGTTGCAATTCCGCGAGCACCGCCTCGAGCTCGCGCCGGGCCAGCGACGCGAGCGACTCGTCCCGGCGCATACGCCGCGCCGACTCGACGAACGCCGACCACGCGCCGGCGAACGGAAAATGCAGGCTAACCGAGACTACGCCGTAGTCGAAGATTTTGACTTGCATCCCGTCCGCACCAACCTCGAGCGCCGTTCGCGGCACGATGACCGGCGGGATGTCGAACTGGATGAAACTGCTCGCCGCTTCGGGCCGGAGCTGCAACGGCGCGCGGGCTACATCGGCGCCAAGGACGCGGGGAATCGCCGAGAGATCGATCGTGTCGGCGACGTCGTAGAGGAAGAACGCCCGGATCCCGCCGCGTTCGACCGGAGGAATCATCGTTTACGCGGTCGCGAAGTGCTTGCTCCCCGAACGTTCGTCGATCGCAAGCTGCTCGTCGAGCCCGACCATCGCGAAGAGATCGCGCGGACTCTTTCCTTCGTTCGGCGCCGCATCGCTGCCATCGCGCTTGAGCGTCTCGAGCGCGCGCCGGATCGCGAGCGCCGCGGGCATCATCGTCGCGGACGGAAAGATCGCGAAGCGGAAGCCGAGCGCGCGGACTTCGTCGACGCGCAGCATCGGCGTCGCGCCGTTCGGTACGACGTTCAGGAGCATCGGCCCCGGCGCCTCGGCGACGATCCGCCGCATCTGTTCGACCGACGTCGGCCCCTCGAAGAACCCAACGTCGGCGCCGGCATCGAACGCGCGACGCAAGCGATCGAGCGCGTCCTCGAAGCCGTTCGGCTGCAACGCATCGGTTCGGGCGACGATCACGAAGTCGGGATTGTAGCGCTCGTTTGCCGCGGCTTTGATCCGCTGCACGAACTCCTCCGTCCCGACGACGACCTTCCCTTGCAAGTGACCGCAGCGCTTGGGAAACGCTTGGTCCTCGATGTGGAGTCCGGCCGCCCCCGCCGCTTCGTACGCATGCACCGTCCGCGCCACGTTCGGCGGCCCGCCGAAGCCCGTATCGGCATCGGCGATGACGGGGACGCGCGCAACGCCGGCGATCACGCGCACGTTCTCCGCCATCTCACTCATCGTCGTCAATCCCAGATCGGGCTGTCCGATCCGGCTCGCTGCGGTCCCGGCGCCCGTCATGTACAGCATCGGAAAACCGACGGCATCGGCAAGCCTAGCCGAGATCCCGTCGTAGACGCCGGGACCCCAAATCAGATCGCCGGCGGCCATCATCTCTCGCAAGCGGCGGGGTGCATTCGGCAGCATGAAGTCTCTCCTCGAGGGCAGCCTCAGTGGTGATGATGGTGCATCGGGTTCTTGCGGTCAAGCCAAAACAGCCAGGCGGCGAGCGCCGCAAAGAGCACGTTGAGCCAGAACGTGTAGTTGAGCGAGAAATGCACCATCTCGGCGTGCATGTCCGGCCGGGTCGCGGGTATCCAGCCAAGCGCATTGAACGCCACGTCCATGATCAGCGCCGAGGCCACCATCGTCGCGTAGAACACGGCCGCGATGTAAGCCGCCATTTTCCAGCCATAATAGCGCCG
>JAFAMS010000486.1 GCA_019233165.1 Vulcanimicrobiota bacterium
AGCGCCGCCTGACGAAGGTCTCGGTCCTCGGCGATCGTCGCGGCGAGGGCGGCCTCGGTGGCGTAGGCCAGCGCTGCGGCCGGGTCGCAGTCGACACCGAGGGCCTGAATGTACAGCTGAAACAACGCGCGCGCCGCAATTCGATGGGCACCCGCACGTCTTGCGACGTCTGCAGACTCATATCCGAGAAGGCGCGCCTGCGAGTAGTCCCCCAGAAAGTATGCGGCGACGGCCGCGCGCTGCAAGACGCGCGCGCGCGGAACTTCTTCGAGCGTCGGGGCGCGTTCGATGACCTCTTCGAGATCTTCTCTGGCGCGCGCGCGTTCGCTCCCCCGTGCGAATACGATCGCGCGAATCGACTTCAGCCCGACGTGCTCCGGGTACTCGGCGAGCGCGATCGCAAGCGGCGTGTTCGTCTGCGATGAGTCGAGCTCGTGCCGCGAACCTTCGAGCGCGATCAAATCCTCGAGGATCGCAGCTCGCAGCCGCTCGGGCGGATTCGCGGCGAGCGCACGATGGTAGGTTCGAACTGCCCGCGGAATCTCGCCGTCGACGCGTGCGAGAGCGGCGGACACCGCCAGCACCGCGGGGTGATTCGGCGCCGTTTTCGCAACCTCGGCGAGCGTTTTGCGCAAACCGTCCCGGGCGTCGAGATCGCAGGAGTCGAGCCCGCGGCGCTCGAGCCAGTCGAGCCCGTCCGCGGCGCCGCGGAGGAAGCGTACCTTATCGCGCAACGACCAAAGAGCCCCCAGTGAATGGCGTCGGCTTATTCTCTCTTCGGTGTGGGGAAAGGTCGAACATGCCGCGACCGCAGCTCGCTCTCCTAGTTCAGGGTTCCTATTACGCAATAACCGGCCTGTGGCCGCTCGTCTCTATGCGGAGCTTCGAGGCCGTCACGGGCCCCAAGGTAGACAGGTGGCTCGTCAAAATGGTCGGCCTTCTGGCGCTCTCGAACGGGCTCGCCCTGCTGGTGGGAAGCCGGCGCGAGCGGGTTTCGGAGGAGACGCGGGTCCTTGCGATTGCGAGCATCTTCGCCTTCACGGCGGTCGACGTCGTGTACGCCGCGAAGCGAAGGATCAGCCCGATCTACCTTGCGGATGCGGTCGCCGAGCTCGCGCTCCTCGTCGTCTTACTCGGATAGTCGGCCCTCGGGCTCAAACGCGTTCCCGGCGATCGGTCTCGACGAACGGAACGCCGACGGCCCTGCGCAGCAAATCGAGCGCGACCAGATGGTAGGCGTCGCCCGCCGAGCTCGCGCACGCCTCGGATGCGATCTTGACGCACTTCCCCGCGTCGAACAACTCCAAAGCGATCGCCAGCACGCAGCCGTCCGTATCCCAGCCGCACAGCGTGATCTCGGCGTCTTCCGTCAACTCGAGGACGCGGCCGAGATGCGAACGCAAGCCGTACGTCCCCTTGTCGAGCTTTATTGCATAGGGAACCGGCGAAAACGCGAGCTCGCAGTCTTCGGAGACCGGGCGATGCCGTTGCGAACCCATGCGGCGTTCGTACGACGACCCCTCCGGATTGACGAAGCGCGTAACGATGACGGTCGCGAACGAACGCTGCAGCCGCTCGATCCGCTCGAGCGTCGGCTGCGTGTGCTCGTTCAAGAAGCCTCGCTGCACGTCGACGACGATCAGCGCGTTCCGGCGTTCCACGCCTTCGGAATACCCTAGGAACCCGGCGCTTACGCGGAAAACCGCTCGCCATGCTGCTGATACGAAATTGCAGGGTTTTCGACGGCGTCAATTCGGCGTTGCGCGAAAACGCTACGATCGCGATCGAGGCGGACGAGATTCGCGACGTCTCGGAGCGCCCGTCTGCCGCGCCGCCCGGGGCGGTTGCTCTCGATGCCGGCGGCCGCGTCGTGATTCCGGGACTCATCGACGCGCACTTTCACGCCTACGCAACGACGGCGCGCATCTCGGCCCTCGAGCGAATCCCGCCGGCGCTGCGCGCGCATCAGGCGCGTCCGCTCTTGGAGGCGGCGCTCTTGCGCGGTTTCACGACGGTTCGGGACGCAGCCGGCGCCGACGCCGGCCTCGCCGCAGCGGTCGACGCAGGTCTCATCGACGGTCCCCGAATGTTTTTCGGCGGTCGCGCGCTGAGTCCGACCGGCGGCCACGGCGACACGCGCGAGGCGTACGAGCCTTGCGGCTGCGACTGCGCCGTACTCTCGCAAGTCGTCGACGGCGTCGACGCCGTCCGCGCGGCGACGCGGGACGAGCTGCGCAAGGGCGCGCATCACATCAAGATCTTCGTCTCGGGCGGCGTCGCTTCGCCGACCGACCCGATTTGGAGTCAACAATACAGCGACGACGAGATTCGAGCGATCGCGTGGGAAGCGAACGCGCGCCGTTCCTACGTGCTGGCGCACGCCTACACGGCGGAGAGTATCGCGCGTGCCGTGGCTTGCGGCGTGCGTTCGATCGAGCACGGCAATTTGATCGACGCGCCGACCGCGAAGGCCGTCGCGAAAGCGAGCGCGTTCGTCGTCCCCACGCTGGTGACCTACGAAGCGCTGGCGGCGTTCGGAGCCGAAGCGCTCCCGCCGTCGGGGATCGAGAAGCTGAACGTCGTCCGCGCCAAGGGTCTGGAAGCGATTGAAATTTGCCGCAAGGCAGGCGTCAAATTAGGATTCGGCACCGATCTGCTCGGGCCGATGCACGCTTGGGAGTCGCGGGAGTTCGGCTTGCGCGCGCGCGTCGAGAAGCCGGTCGACATCCTGAGGTCGGCGACTTCGGTCAATGCGGAGCTCCTGCAACGACCGGGGTTGCTCGGGACGATCGCGCCCGGCGCCAAAGCCGATTTGCTCGTCGTCGAAGGCAACCCGCTCGAGGATATCGCGATTCTGGAACGTCCCGAACGTTCGCTCGTCGCGATCGTCAAGGACGGAAGGATCGTGCGAAGCTCGCTATAGGACCTTCTGCAGTTGCGCGGCGAGCTCTTTACCGTCGATCTCGCCGCTGTTGATATACGCGATCTTCCCCGACTTGTCGACCACGACTATCGTCGGGAATCCGCCTTGCAAGTACTTGTTCGCGACGTCGAGCTCGCCGTCGTACGCGATCGGATACGTTACGTGAAACTGTTGCTGGAAACCGATGACATCCATCTGGGACTCCGGCGAGGACTGATCGATTGCGTATTGGCTCCCGGAGACGCCGACGAATCCGACCTTATCGCCGTAGCGCTTGTAGAGGCCGTCGATCGTCGTCGTTTCGCGTTGGCAGTGCGGACACCAGGTCGCGAAGACCTCGAGAAAGACCGGTTTCCCCGAAGCGAGCACGGTTTTGAGATCGAAGGGGCCGTTCGTCGTCGCGACCGCAAACTCGGGGGCCGCGTCCCCGACCTTGATGTTCGCCGACGTCGGCGCGTTGCTCGCCGTCTTGGGGACTCTCGACGCGAGCGAGACTGCGACGATCAAGACGATCGCGACGACCGCCAGGCTCACGTAGAGGATGGTGCGACTGCGGCGCCGATTTTTCTCGGCCGGCGCGATGATCGCTCGCTTGGTGCTCATGCTTCTCCTTCGGCGGTATGAATTCTACGATCGAGCGCAAGCGCCCCGGGAGCTCGCCAAACGATGAACGCTGCCACCGCCGCCAGCGCGAGGTCGCGGGCGACTTCCTCCCACGACGCGGGCCGGGTATCGCCGGGGCCGAAGCACCCGCAGCTCGCGGGGATTCCACGCAAGACGACCGAGGCGATCGCCGCCGCAAAAATCCCGAATTCCGCCGCGGCGAGCGCAGCCGCGGTCCGCGTGTACAGACCGATCAGAACGTAGGCGCCCATTACGACCTCCGCCAGCGGAATCGCTACGGAAAGCGGCGCGATGAGCTGCGGGGCCAAGAACGGGATACGATACGACGCGATCGTCGACGCCAATGCGTCGAAGTGTCCGATCTTCAGCGCGCCGGCGACGAGCAACAACCCGCCGACGAGCACGCGCGCGGCGAAGACCGCGGCACTCATCGGAACACCGCGTCGAGCAGCGCGAGCTCGCGCAGGCGCAGAGCGTCGGGATCTGCCGAGCCGATCGACGACCGGCCACCGTCGAATCCGCGGATCGTCTCTTCGACGCCGCGGGCGAGAAGACTCAGATCGTAACCGCCCTCGAGAACGAAGACCGCGCGCCCGTCGCAGTACTCGTCGGCGAATTCCCGGACGAGCGCGCCGAGCGCGCTCGAAACGCCGACGTCGATCCCCAGGTCGCCGACCGGATCGCCCGCCACGAAGTCGTAGCCCGCGCTCGCGATTACGACGTTCGGCCGGATCCGTGCGCCAAGCTTGCGGAGCGCCTCGCGCCACAATGCGACGAACGCTTCGCCCTCGTAGCTCAGGCCCAGCGGGACGTCGACGAGCGCGCCGTCGTCGTCGAGCCGGTTTTCCCGTCCCGAGCCCGTCCCCGGATACGCCGGCGACGCATGCGTCGAAACGTATGAGACGCCGTCACCGACGAGCGCCGCGGTACCATTGCCGTGGTGATAATCGAAGTCGATCACGAGGGCCCGGCCGCCGTGTCGCGCGACGAAGGCGCGCGCAGCGATCCCGGCGTTGTTGAACAGGCAAAAACCCATTCCGCGACCGGGCTCGGCGTGGTGTCCGGGCGGGCGAACGACCGCGAACGCGCCGCGCCGTTCGTCGCACGCCGCCTCCAGCGCAACGAGCGTTGCGCCGGCGGCACGGACGGCGGCGTCCCACGACGACGGATCGATC
>JAFAMS010000496.1 GCA_019233165.1 Vulcanimicrobiota bacterium
TTCCGGTGAGCGAGACGTACGTCCCTTTGGTCGTTTCGAACGAGCCGAGAACGCCTCGCGGCGGAAGCCGCTGCGAGGTGTGCGTCAGCGGCTGACTTTCTTTCGTCGGATTGAGCCAAACGGTACCGGTGACGAGCGGGATCCGCTTCGAGCGGCCATACTGGTCGAGCGTCGCCTCGTACGCGGTGCAGCGCACGAGCTCGCCGATCTTGAGGCAGCCGGCTTTGCCGAGGACGATCCGTCCGCGTCCGTCGGCCGAGATCACTGCCATTGCCTGGTCTCGAACCATGACGACCACGTTGTTATACGTCTTCGTGTCGCCGTCGCGCTGCCGGATGACGACAGTGCCCTTTGCATCGGCGGCGGTCCATGTGGCGACGACGGTCGCAAGGATCATAGCGAACGCGGGTCTTCGTTTCACTCTCAAGCTCCTCTGGGGTCTAGGCGATAGCCGACCCGCGGCACGGTGAGGATCAATCGCGGCTCGTGCGGATCGTTCTCGACCTTCATGCGTAGAAGCCGCACGTAGACGTTGAGCGACGTGCTCTTTTTTGCGTCCTCACGATGCCAGACGTGCTGCATCAGCTCGCCTCGCGGAACCGTTCGGCCCTTTCGTAAGAGCAAGTATTCGAGCAACGCCGTCTCTCGCGCGGAGAGACGGATCGTCCGGCCGGATTTCGTGCAGCGCCCGCTTCGCATGTCGAGCTGAAGAGACCCCAATGTAAGGACACGCCCCGGCGCGGTGGGCGCAGGCGCTTTCGAGTCGACGACGATGACGAGCGGAGCGGCGGTTTCCCGCGCATCGACGACGCGGTAGCCGTTGGCCTCCAAAAGGCTGCGCAGTCGAGCGAGATCCTCGCCGTTATCCCTATCGGAACGAACCGAGATCGGCGTACGTGCCCCCTTGGACGAACCGCGAGCTAGGGAAGAACTTTGTAGAACGGCTCCGCTTCGATCTTCTTGACGATAACGGGGTCGTTCATTTCGAAAACAGTCGTCTTCTTGATGAGCGAGCCGTCGGTGTTGAAATACGCGACGCGCGCGGCCGCGGCGTCCAGTGCGGGGATCGAAGCCGCTTCCCGTACGCGCGCCAACGTCCCATCGGTTCTGAAGCACACTTGCGTAGCCTTCTGCGCGCCCGACTGTGTGAAGCGATGCGCGTGGATCCAGACGTAGTGGCCGGCGTTGCGATAGACATCGACGAGCGCCGCGGCGGCGTGCGTGCGGTCCGCGACGAGGTAGTCGGCATTGCTCGCCACAGCCCACGTACTCGACTTGAGGACTACATGGACGGGCGTCGCCGTCTTGATATAGTCGCGCGTAACGCCGCAGTTTGCGTCGATCCGAGCGACGAGGATGCTCGGCGAAACCATCTGCGACGGGGTCAACGGCTTCGTCGTCATCTGCGCGACGGCGGGAACCGACATCATGAAAAGCATCGCGACGGCAACGGCGACTGGCACCTTGCTCATGGTCATCCTTTCTCGAGTGGAACGTCCTATTCTAGACCGTTGCGCTCCGGCTCGGATATCCGGAAACCGACACCGCGCTGGGCTCGAGGGCACGGCGAAGCGTCGCGGACGGCGACTCGCCGAACAATCGCCGGTAGGCCTCTGCGAAACGTCCGAAATGAAAGAACCCGACGCTCGTCGCGGCCGCGGTCACGGTCGTTCCTTCACTCGGGGCGAGGAGTTGCCGGCGAACGAGATCGAGCCGGCGGCTGACGACATAAGCCTTCGGCGTCAAGCCGTACGTCTCGAGAAAGCCTCGCTGCAGGGTGCGTTCGTTCGCGCCGGCGACGAGGCACAGCTCGGCGACGCTGATCCGCTTCCTGAGATTCGATGCGAGGTACCGCTGCGCCGCGCGCGCCGCGCGCCTGCGCTCCGGCTCGTTGCCGACCGTACCTTCGCGCGAGATCCCGACGTCGAGCATTCGCACCAAACGCCGTTCGAGGCCCTGGTGAAAGGTCGCATTCCGTGCGAGACTCGGTGCGGCTTGCGCGGCGCTCAAGACCGACGTCGCGAACTCCACGAGGACCCTTCGATGCTCCGGCGATCTCGAACGCGGGGACCACCCCTCGTCGCCGAGACGTTTCGACCACGCTTCGGACGATGCCCCGAACGAGGACGCACGGATGCTCATCACCAGATGTTGTCCCGAGACGCGTGAGAACAGCTCGATCTCTCGTCCCGGGCCTCCGGCGACGATCGAAAGCGCGTCGAGGTGCCTGCCGTTGAAAACGATTCGTTCGGGCGGCGTAAGCGGAAATGCGAGAAAGACGGTCTCCGCCGGGACCGACCCGTGGTAACGATGGCCGCATGAAAACTCGAGCCTTCCGAGCCGCACGCCCGGCGTGTGCAGCACCGTGCTTCGCAGTCGCAGCGGCCCCGGCTCCATCGGAACGACGACGCCGTTCCGCCAACCCGGAACGACTTCCGCAGCGTGCGGCGCGTCGGTCTCGATTGAGTCCACCCAGCCCCCTAAGAACAGCCTCTGATCCGTGAGCACTTGGTTCTCCCGTGGATTTTGTCCGATTTCGGATAGCCTCGAAGGTCCTTAGGCCGCAAACTAGGCGAGGTGAGTCGGGGCCGGAAAACGCCCTGTTACCAATGCTTATTATTAAAAACCTTCATTAACGACTTAATCGTCTGGAGTTTACGGACTTGAGAAGAACCTGCGAAGGTCGTGGGACGTTCGGCTGGGGAGTTGCGGTCGCTGTCGTGGCGCTCGCATGCGCCCTCGCCAGCCCCGCATCGGCGGCGGACGCGCAAGCGGATACCGGCTGGAGTTGGAGCGTCACCCCGTACGTGTGGCTTCCCAGCATCAACGGCACGTTCAACTACGCGGTCCCGCCGCAGAACGGCGGCAGCAACGGCAGCGTCAGCGCGAGCAGCGGTCCGAATAACTACCTTTCGAATCTCAATTTCGCCGCGATGCTCGCCGGCGAAGCGCGACGCGATCGCTTGACCTTCGTCGGCGACTTCATCAATCTCAACCTCTCGGACAACAAAGCGAAGCTCCGCAATTTCAACGGACCGGGCGGGATCGTCGTGATACCGGTGACGTTTGCGGCCCAAACGCACATCTCGGGGACGATCGCCGAAGGCGGCGCAGGCTGGACGCTCTCCCGAGGGAGCGCCGGGAACCTCGACGTGCTGCTCGGCGTTCGCTACGCCGGCGTGACGTCGTCGCTGGCGTGGCAGATCACGGGGCCGTTCAACATCTTCAACCCAAACGGAAGCGTGTCGAGCAAGGTCAACCTCACCGACGCGATCGGCGGCGTACGCGGCCGCTTGAACCTCGGCGGCCACTGGTACCTGCCGTATTACCTCGACGGCGGCGCCGGCGGCTCGCAATTTACGTGGCAGGGCGTCGGCGGCTTCGCGTACGCGCTGAACAAGAACACGAGCCTCCAAGTCGTCCATCGCACGTTGCACTACACGACCGGCTCGAGCGCGTTGCAAAACATCAGCTTCTCGGGCCCCGCTCTCGCAGCGACGTTCCGGTTCTAACTCCTTTAGAAAGGTTTTCGTATGCGTTCTTCGCTCGGAGTGGCTCGACTATCCGTTCTTGCGACATTCGTTTTGTGCTCGGCCGCGAACGGGGCGGCCCAGACGACGGCGCCGGCCGGCACCGCGCACGTTCCGCACGCCAGTCAGCTCATCAAAATCGTGGCCTGCAATCCGGCCCTCAACGCAATGCAGACGGGCGGTTGGGTCGGCTACGCGCCCGCGTACGTCGGACCGTATCGTCCGTATTGGGGCTACGGCGCGTGGGGCGGTTCGTACTATCAGGCACCCGTTACCTCGACGAGCCCGGAGCTCGGGATCGACTACGTCAACTTGACGCACAAGACGATGAAGCGGATCGAATTCGGTCTCGTCGCCAACGGCGTCCTCAAAGCGGAAGTGCTCGACGTCGGCACGTTTTCTCCCGGTGTCGAGATCAAAAAGAAGTTCTCGATCAGCGAAAACGTGTTCCCGATCGGCACCGGGCTGCCGCGGTGTCCGCCGCTGCACATCACCTTCGACGACGGGACGAAGTGGCGCAACCCCGGTCTCCCGCCGAAAAACACGCAGATCTACGTCAATCCGTAGACGTGTCGCCCAGACAGGAGCTCCTTTCATGAAGCGCGGGACCGCCTTTACCATCGCAGGGATCACGCTGGCCGGCAGTGCCGTCGCAGCGATGACGTACGCCGCCGAACCTTGGAACGGGATGGTCAAGACCGACATCCAGTCGCTGCTCGGCCGGCGGGACGTGAGCCAAAGCAAAGTGATCCCGGCGCCCGAGCCGACGTATGGTGGGACGATCGACAAGGACGCTTATAAGTCGTCGGCATGGTGGGCGCCCGCAATTGCGCCAAAGAAGGGCTCGCCGAACGTCCTCTTAGTGTTGATCGACGACGAGGGTTTTGCGGCGAACAGCTCGTTCGGCGGCTTGATACCGACGCCGGTCTCGGATCAGCTCGCGAAGGAAGGCCTGCGCTTCAACAACTTTCACACGACCGCCCTGTGCTCGCCGACGCGAGCGGCGCTCATCACGGGCCGCAATCACGGCGCGGTCGGATTCGAGCAAGTCGCCGAAGTCGCAACCGGCTTCCCCGGCTACAACGGAACGATCGGTAAGCAGAACGCGACGATCGGGCGGATCCTGCAAGCGAACGGGTATGCAACCTCGTGGTTTGGTAAGGACCACAACATCCCGCTCTGGCAGGCGACCGACGACGGCCCCAAAGATCAGTGGCCGAGCGGCGAGGGCTTCGACTATTTCTACGGGTTCATCGGCGGGGACATGGACCAGTGGCACCCGACGATCTTCGAAAACGTCAACCAGATCTTCCCCGACGTGGGCCACCCGGGCTACAACTTCAACACGGACATGGCCGACAAAGCGATCGCGTGGCTGAAGCGGATCAACGACCTCAACCCGACGCAACCGGTCTTTCTGTACTATTGTCCCGGCGCAACGCACGCGCCGCATCAACCAACTCCGGCCTGGATCGCGAAGTTCAAGGGCAAGGTCGACATGGGGTGGGACGCGTATCGCGAGATGGCGGTCAAGCGCATGAAAGCGATGGGGACGATCCCCAAAAACGCCAAGCTCACGCCGTGGCCCGACGCGAAGGCGAAAGACAACGTCAACATGGGGTACGGGGGCGTAACGCTCCCGCATTGGAACTCCCTGACGCCCTATCAGAAACAGGCGTACGCGCACATGATGGAGGTCTACGCAGCCTATCTCGCCGAGACCGATTACGAGATCGGGCGCGTCGTCCAAGCGTTCAAAGACACCGGCCGCTACAAGAACACGCTCGTCATGTACATTCACGGCGACAACGGTGCCAGCGCCGAAGGGACGCCGGACGGGACCTTCAGCGAAGTCGCCGCCTTCAACGGGATTCGGCCTCCGGTCACGGAGTTCGGACCGAAGTTCTTACCGCATTGGGGCGACGAATTCACCGACGCGCACTACCCCGTGCAGTGGGCTTGGGCGCTGAACACGCCGTTCAAGTGGACGAAGCAGGTTGCGTCTTATTACGGCGGGACACGCAACGGGATGGTCGTCTCCTGGCCGGGCCACATCGGAGACCCTGGCGGAATCCGCTCGCAGTTTCACCACGTCATCGACGTCGCTCCGACGATTCTCGAGGCGACGGGGATCGTCGAGCCCGACACCGTCGACGGCGTGCAACAGCAGCCGATCGAGGGCGTCAGCTTCGCGTATGCGTTCAAGAAGGGTACTGCGAACGACGCATCGCCGCACAAAGTGCAGTATTTCGAGATCTTCGGCGCTCCCGCGATCTATAGCGAGGGCTGGGTTGCCGCCGCAGAACCGCACGCGATCCCGTGGCTGCTCCTCCAGAACAAGCCGATCAAGGACATTTGGGAGACGACCAAATGGCATCTCTACCACGTCGCCGCCGACGACGATTGGACCGAATACACCGACGTCCAAGACAAGTACCCGGACAAGCTCAAGGAGCTCGTCGCGCTCTTCGTCTCCGAGGGCGAGAAGAACAATGCGTTCCCGCTCAACAATCTACCGGTCTTCTTCAACCCGCGTCCCAGCATGGTCGCCGGCCGCTCGACGATCGTCTACCATCCGGGAATCGTCGCGCTCAATCAAGCCGACACGCCGAACGTCCTCAATAACGATTACAGCATCGAAGGTGACGTGACGGTTCCGGCCGGCGGCGCGAACGGCGTCATCATGGCGAACGGCGGCCGCTTCGGCGGGTACGCGATGTGGCTTGACGGCGGGAAGCCGGCCTATTCGTACAACCTCGTTCAGGTTGCGATGTTCAGATGGGAAGGGACGAGCGCGCTCGCTCCCGGACCGCACAAGATCGTCTTCAAATTCGCCGCCGACGGCGGCGGCCCGGGGAAAGGTGGCCTGGGGACGCTGAGCGTCGACGGCACCGTTGTCGACAGTCATCGGATCCCGCACACGATCCCCGGAACGATGCCGTGGTTCGAGGGTCTCGATATCGGCGCGGATTACTCGACCCCGGTCGACGAGAAGTACGCGGTGCCGAACAAGTTCACCGGTTCGATCTCGCAGGTCGTCTTCAAGGTCGGGCCGATGAAGCTCACCAAAGCGGGCCGCGAGGAATGGCGCCGCGAGCGCGTCGCCGCCTCACTGGGAGCTCAGTAACCGAAGCCTACGCCTACATCCGAAACGCTTTCGGCAAACCTGCGCGACGGGATTCGCTCGCCGCGTAGGTTTGCATCACCTCGGCCGGAGCGCGCCCCAGCTTGAGGAGCCGGACCATCTCGTCCATCGCCGGCTTCACGTGGTGGAAGAACGCTTTGTAGCCGGCACAAAGGTAGTTGAGTCCGGGCTCGCCGTCCGGGGTCTGGATGAATCGGTCCTTCGGACATCCGCCGTGGCACGCGAAGCGGACGTCGCACTCCTTGCAGTACTTCGGCAGCGAGCTCGATTTGTAGTCGCCGAACCACCGCTGGCGCGGCGAGCTCACGAGGTCGATCAGCGGCGTCTCGTTGATGTTCCCAAGCTTATGCTTCGGCTCGACGAAATGGTCGCAGGAGTAGACGTCCCCGTTATGCTCCATTGCGAGCGAGGTTCCGCAGGTCGGCTTGTAGACGCACAAGCTCGCGCCTTCGCCGTACCAGTTCTCGAGCGTGGCATCGAAGAGCTGAACGTACACGTTGCCTACGTCACGCCGGACCCACTCTTCGAAGACGCCGATGTAAAACTCGCCGAATTGGCGAGGGGTGATCGACCGTTCCGTGACGTTCGTCCCCGTTTGCGTGTAAAGCGGCCGGTCCCGCCAGGACGTCCACTCCGGGGTTTCGTCGGTATACCGCTCGATGATGGGAATGAACTGCATCCATTTCGTCCCGCACTCGTCGCGCAGGAAGCGGTAGACTTCGGCCGGATGCTCGGCATTCGCGGCATGCAGCGTCGTAAGCGTGTTGTACTCGACGCCGTGACGGCGCAGGGCGTCTAGCCCCCGCATAACCTTGTCGAACGTCGGCTGTCCGCCTTTGTCGACGCGATAGGCGTCGTGCATTGCCTTGGGGCCGTCGATCGAAAGGCCGATCAGGACGTCGTGCTTCTTGAAGAATGCGGCCCAAGCGTCGTCGATGAGCGTGCCGTTCGTCTGAAACGTGTGGAGAACGGTCTGACCCGGTTTGCGGTACTTCTCGACGTATTCGATCGAGCGTTCGAAGAACGGCAAGCCCATCAGCGTCGGCTCGCCGCCCTGCCACGCGAGATACACTTGCGGCGTTGAATGCGCCTCGAGCAGCTGCCGGACGTACTTCTCGAGGAGCTCGTCGGCCATCCGGAAGCGGCTTCCGGGGTAGAGCATCTCCTTCGAGAGAAAGAAGCAGTACGAACAATCCAGGTTGCACGTCGCACCGGTCGGCTTCACCAGCATGTGAAATCCCGGCACGCGCGCGCCGCGCAGGTGAACTTTGATCGCGGGTTTCTCGATCATCGCGCCGCCACGGCCATGCGGTGGTATTCTTGCAGGGAGCGGGGCGGGCCGGCCGGATGCGCGAGCGCGCTCGCGAGTGCGGCCGCGGTATCGAGGCTCGTGATGCACGCAACGCTCGCTTCGGCCGCGGCGCGGCGGATCCGGTAGCCGTCGGTCGCTTCGCGCGGCCCCGTTACCGTGTTGATCACGAGGTTGACGCTGCGCGCAGCGATCAAGTCGAGGACGTGCGGCGAGCCTTCGGCGATCTTGTTGACGCGCTCCGAAGCGATCCCCTCGGCCTCGAGGGCCACATGCGTCCCAGGTGTCGCGACGATCGTGTAGCCGAGCTCGACGAAGCGCCGGATGATCTCGGCGTCGCCCGGCTCCCGGGCCTTTTGTGCGATCGAGACGAGGAGCCGGCCGCCTTCCGCGGGCAGGCGGATCCCCGCGCCTTCAAAGCCCTTGCGCAACGCGCCG
>JAFAMS010000059.1 GCA_019233165.1 Vulcanimicrobiota bacterium
TCAGACGCTGGCGGATCCGCAACCGTTCGCGCGACGGGGCGACATTGCAGCGTTTCAGTCGCTCCTCGATGAGACGGAAAGGATCCGTGCCAGCCTCGGAGCGCTCGCGCGCGATCGCGCCCGAAGCTCCGATGGTGGGGCGGTCGATGCATTCTTGCTCGCGTCAGCCGCTCTGCTCGACCAGCTCGCCGCCGCGTTCGATGCGGCTCGCGAACCGATCGATCCGGGCGGCGATTGGCAGAAGATCATCGCCGCCGAATCGCGTCTCGAATCGAGCGCGGGCGCCGACGTGCACGCGCGCAGCGACGCGCATGCGCTGGCGGGACAGCTCCGTTCCGCATGGCGTATCGCGACGTATCCGGCCGACGTCCCGATCAAAAGCGAAAGCGAGCCGCGGGTGACGGTAATCTTCCCATCGCTGGAGGATACGCTGGAGACGTTGCGCGCGAACCTCTCGCTACGGACTCCGTACGGCCGCCTCGCGCCACGCTTGGCGGTGACGCTCGCGGTTGCGACGATCCTCGGCGCCGAACTTCCCGGAGCGCACGGCTATTGGATCGCGATGACTTCTGTGATCCTGCTCCGCCCCGACTTTTCAACCACGGCGCTCCGCGGAGTCGCGCGCGTCGCCGGAACGCTTGTCGGCGCGATCCTTGCGACGACGATCGCCGCGCATGTCCGCCCGGGGGCCGAGACCTACGTCGCGCTATCCATCTTCTTTGCGGGACTCGCATACGCGGTCTTCAACGCGAACTACGCGCTCTTCACGGTGGCTATCACCGCGTACGTCGGTTTTCTCCTCGCCCTCGTCGGGCAGACCGAGACTTCCGCGGTTCTGGACCGCGTTGTCGCGACGCTGGTCGCCGGCGGACTCAGTGGTCTTGCCGTCCTGATTTGGCCGACGTGGGAAGCCGGGAGGGTTCGTTCGGCGCTCGCAGAGTGGCTCGACGCGAGCCGGCGTTATCTGCGGCTCGTCCTCGAAGGCTACGCCGCGCCCGAGCGCTACGACGCTCAGGCGATCGCAAAAGCGCAGACCGCTGCGTGGGCGCAACGCAGCGACGCCGAGGCTTCACTCGATCGGATGCTCGGGGAACCGGTACGCACCCACGGCATCGCGGAAGAGTGCGCCCTCGGCGTCGTCGCGGCCGGGCGACGCATCGGCCTGGTGGTTCTCGCACTCAACGCGCACGCGACCCGGGCGACGCGCCGCGAACGGCCGGAGCTCGCAGCGTTCGCCGATCGCCTCGACGACGCACTGCGCGCCTCGATCGAAGCGCTGCGCGAGGCGCGGCCCCCGGCGCCGTACGGTCACCTCCGCGAAGCGTACCGAACGCTGGCGAATTCGCTCGAGCGCACCGATCCGGACGGACCGATGCTCCTCGCCGAATGCGACGCGCTCGTCGATGCGACGAATACGATCGCGGAGCTGTTGGTGCGAGGATGACCCCCCAGGTTCGTTCGCTCCTCGGCCGGCTCGAGAGATTTGGCCGGGAACACGACGCCGCCGAGACGGCGCACGCGAAGAAGATGCTGAATCTCGATCGCGAGACGGCGGAGCTGGTCGCGCTGTTCTTGCAGCTGGGGCGCCGCCGGAGCGTCCTGGAGATCGGGACCTCGAACGGCTACAGCACGATTTGGCTCGCGGCGAGCGTCGAAGCGTTCGACGGCTTCGTGGTTTCAATCGATC
Source organism: Vulcanimicrobiota bacterium (assembly GCA_019233165.1). GTDB lineage: Bacteria > Vulcanimicrobiota > Vulcanimicrobiia > Vulcanimicrobiales > Vulcanimicrobiaceae > JAFAMS01. The sequence goes on from JAFAMS010000059.1 coordinate 1,688, forward strand.
GCAGCCCCGAGAAACACGCGATGGCGCGCGCCAATCTCTCCGAGGCGGGGTTGCTCGATCGCGTCACGCTCCTCACCGGCGAAGGGACGGAGCTCGTTGCGTCGCTGACCCAAACGTTCGAGGCCGTCTTCTTCGATGCCGACCGAACGAGCGCACCGGAGCAGTTTCGCGCGTTGCTTCCAAAGCTCGCGCCGGATGCGCTACTCCTCGCCGACAACGTGCTCTCACATCCCGCCGAGGTCGCGGGTTATGTCGCGGAAGTCGAGGGACACTCGGAGTTCCTTACGGCCACGCTGCACGTCGGCAAGGGACTCCACGTCGCATATCGCCCAGGACGTCCCGCGCGCTAGGGCGCAGTTATCGCTCATGATCGCGACCGCGGAATTCCGTCTGCTTTCGACCAGCGGCCTGCTGGGTTACGGCTTCCCGGAAGCTTCGCTGGCGGCGGGGATCGCACGCAATCCCCAGATGATCGGCGTCGACGGTGGGAGCACCGATCCCGGTCCGTACTATCTCGGCTCCGGCAAGACGGTCAACTCGAGCCGCGCGATGAAGCGCGATTTGCAGTTGATGTTGGGTGCCGCTCTCGCAGCGAAGATCCCGCTGGTGATCGGGAGCTGCGGCGGCGCCGGCTCCAATCCGCATCTCGACATCGTCGCGGGCTTGGTGCGTGAGATCGCGCGAGAGCGCGGCCTCCATTTTCGTCTCGCGGTGATCCGTGCCGAGCAGGACAAAGCCTCGGTCAAGCGGCGGCTGGCCGAAGGGGCCATCGCGCCGCTCCGCGTCAGCCCGCAGCTCGACGACGCGACGATCGATCGGGCCGCGCATATCACCGCGATGATGGGTCCGGAGCCGTACATGCGCGCGCTCGACGCCGGCGCGCAAGTCGTGCTCGCGGGGCGGAGCAGCGATCCGGCGTCGTGGGCGGCGTGTGCGATGCGCGCCGGACTTCCTCCGGCACCGTCCTGGTACGCGGGAAAGTTCCTGGAATGCGGCGCGACGGCGGCGGTCCCCAAAGGCCACGACTGCCTCTTCACCGCGGTCGGCGAAGATCACGTCGTCGTCGAGGCGACGAATCCGATTCGCCGCTGTACGCCGAGCTCGTGCGCGAACCACAGCCTGCACGAGAACGCGAGTCCGAACATCTTTGTCGAACCCGGCGGGATCCTCGACGCGACGGACGTTCGCTTCGAAGCCGTCTCGGACCGCGCGGTCAAGATCAGCGGGATGCAGTGGAAGCCGATGCCGTATACGAACAAGCTCGAAGGCGCGGAGTTCGTCGGATACCGTGCGATCACGATCTGTGGGACCCGCGATCCGCTTCTGATCGCGCGGCTCGACGACTTTCTCGAAAGCGTCCGCGAGGCGACCGTCTTCAAAGCTTCCGGAATCGAGATCGCGCCGGACGAATACACGCTGCTGTTCCGCGTCTACGGAAAGAACGGCGTGATGGGTGCGCGCGAACCTGTCCGCGAGATCCGCTCCCACGAGCTCGGGATCCTGGCCGAGGTCGTGGCGCCGACGCAAGAGATTGCGAGCGCCGTCCTCGCCCTCGCGCGAGTGAGCTTATTGCACACCGATTTCGAAGGCAGGCTGTGCCGTGAAGGGAACATGGCGTTCCCGTACTCGCCCTCCGACATCGTCACGGAGCCGGCGTACCGCTTCAGCATCTTTCACGTCGTAACGCCGAAGGATCCGTACGAGATGTTTCCGATCGAGTACGAGGCCGTTTGACGATGGCGAAGATTCGCGAGATCGCCGAGGTCTGCAAGAGCAAAAACGCCGGGCCGTTCGAGCTGACGATCGACGTCGTTTTCAAGGAAGCCGCGATGTTCGAACGCGTTCGCGCCGCGAAGATCCTCGGGCCTCAGCTGTTCGCGCGGTTGTACGGCGTCAACGCTGAAGACGTGCTCTTCACCGAGTATCCCGCCGGCTGCGCGTTCAAGGCGACGATCCCTCGTGCGGTCTCGTCGGGCGACGTCGGCGACACCGACGTCTACGGTGCCCAACAGCACGCGCCGCTCCTCGAGGTCGACATCCCGCTCTGAGCCGGCGCGCGCTCACGCTGGCCTCAATCGCTCTCGGGCTCCTCGTATGGGAGCTCGTCGCCCGCGATCTCCCACGCGTCGTTCTGCCGCCACCGTCGGTCGTTTTAGTGCGGCTTGGGCGGGACGTCCTCGACGGAAAGCTCGTCGTCGCGCTCTTGAACGCGCTCCCCGCGCTGCTGATCGGCTCGGGGCTCGCGCTCTTCGTCGGGATACCGGCCGGCTTCGCGCTGGGGCGCAGCCGGGCGCTCGCGACGATGTTCGATCCGGTGATCGATGCCGTCTACACGATTCCGCCGGTCGCCTTCGTCCCATTTCTCATCATCTGGTTCGGGCTCTATCTCTGGGCGCGCGTCGCGCTGGTCTTCTTGATGTCGATTTTCGAGGTAATCATCGCGGTCTCGACGGGCGCCCGCGACGTGAATCCCGGCTTCCTCGACGTCGGCCGCGCCTTCGGTGCGCGCGGTCTGATGCTCGCATGGAAGGTGACGCTCCCGGCGATGCTACCCTTCCTTTTCCTCGCCGTTCGGATCGCGCTCGTGCGCGGAATAAACGCGATGATCACCGCCGAGCTGTTCTTCGCCGCGGTCAATTTGGGTTTCTTGATGAACGACGACGCGCGGCGCTTCGATACGGCCGGACTGCTCTCGGTCATCGTGCTGTTGGCGCTTTTCGGTCTGCTCGTGCAGGAAGGGCTGAAAGTGCTAGAAGCGCGGGCGCTTCCGTGGCACTTGCGGGAGGCGGCCTGAGATGCGAACGCTCGCGCTGCGAACATCGGGAGTCGCGCTCGTCTTGATCGTTTGGGAGCTCGTCGGCCGCAGGCTCGGCGACGCGCTTCTGGCGCCACCGTCGTCGGTTATCGCCCAATTCGTCCCGCAGCTGCTCGACGGCAGCATTTTGGCGGCGCTCGGCGGCTCGCTCCGCCAAATGTTCGTCGGCTTCGCGCTCGCCTACGCGATCGGGGTTCCGCTCGGCGTTGCGATGGCGCGGCTCCGGCTCGTCGACGCCCTCGTTCATCCCTGGCTGAACATGGCGGTCGTCACTTCGGTCGCCGCGCTCGTCCCGCTTTTCATCCTTTTTCTCGGGACCGGCTTTTGGTTTCAGGTCTCGATCGTCTTCATCGCCGCGTTCTGGTTCGTGATCCTCGCCGTGTGTCACGGCGCGCGCGGGATCGAGCCGCGCTTGCTCGAGGTCGGTCGCGCGTTCGGCGCCCGCCCGCTTCAGAGTTTTTCGAAGATCATGCTGCCCGCGCTCTTCCCCTATCTTTTCGCCGGCGCGCGGATCGGGCTCACGCACGCTATTAGGGCGATGGTCGTTGCGGAGATGTTCGTGATCGTCGGTTACGGCGCGTTGATCCACAACGCAGGGCTGACCGTGTCGACGGCGCCGCTGCTCGGCTTGATTCTGTTGTTGATGGTGCTGGGGATCGTTGCGAACTGGTCGCTGACGCGTCTGTCGCGACTCTTAGCGCCCTGGTACGAGCACCGCGCCGGCGGCTGAGTCGCTCCGCGTCGCAACGACGCGGCGGCAGGCTTCCAAGAAGACGAGGGCGTCGGCGCTGTAGCTGATGAGCCGCACGCCGTGCGCCCAGATCATCTTGGCGTAGTCGGAGTCGATCTTCGCGCCGACCGTCGTCATCACGTACTTGCCGCGCGCCGTCGCTTGCGCGACGAGCCGGTCGAGCGCACGCGCCATCTGCGGATGATCGAAGTTCGCGCCCGGGATCCCGAGCGCGACCGAAAAGTCGAAGGCGCCGAGGAAGACGATCTCGACCCCGTCGAGATCGAGGATCGCCTCCGCGTTCTCGATGTCTTGTTTCTCCTCGAGCAACGGGATGACGGTGACCGCGCGGTTCGTCTCCATTGCAAATGCGCCCCAATCCGGTTGGCTGTAGTTCGAGGCCCGAATCGCCGGGCACGAGCCGCGCGTTCCTTCGGGAGCGTACCGCGAGGCGGCGACCGCGGCTTTGCATGCGGCGAGCGAGGCGTGCGGGATGATGACGCCCGGCGCGCCGAGGTTGAGGACTTTCTTGATCAGCCCCGCGTCGACGCTCGGCACGCGCACGAACGGAACGATCCCGGCGGCGTCGGCGGTGCGGACGAGGTGCGCGACCGTTTCGATCCCGATCGGGCTGTGCTCCATGTCGATGTTCGTGAAATCGCAGCCGGCGGTCGCCATCAGTTCGATCATCATCGGGCTTGCGGTGAAATGCATCATGCCGACCAGGTTACGGCCTTCTTTCAGCTTTCGTCGGTAATCGGGTTCCACGGGTACCTCCTCAGCGTCGCAGACGCAGGTTTCCGAACTCATCCACGGTGCCGCGCCAGTGCGGCAAAACGACGGTCGTCGCATTCGCTTCCTCGACGATCGCGGGTCCTTCGAACGCGTCGCCGGGGCCGAACGACCCGCGCTCGTAGAGCGGAACGTCGAAGCGCGTTCCGTTCAAGCGCACGCTTCGCTTTCCGATCGCTTCGTAGCGCTTCGCCGGCGCCGGGAGCCGGTGGGGCACGGGTTTTTCGGTGACGCCGATCGCGACGGTTCGCAAGGTGACGATCTCGATCGCGCCGCCCTCGTCGGCGTGACCGTAGAGCCGGCGATACTCCTCGAGGAAGAGCTCGCGCAAACGCTCGGGCGTGACGGCGGCGTCGGGCAAGCGCACCGCGATCTCGAACGCTTGCCTGGCGTAGCGCATCTCGAGCGCGTGCTCGAAGCGGACGCGCTCTGCCGGAAAGTCTGCGAGCATCTGCAGCGAGCGTCCGGAACGTTCTTGTGCGCCGAGCAAATCGCGCACGTCCGCCGCGCTCACGTTCGCGAGCGGACGGACCCATGTTCGGACGAGCTCCTGCCGCTGATCGCACGTCAGCAAGCCGAGCGCCGAAAGGTTTCCGGGAGCGGTAGGAACGAGGATTTCGCGGATGCCGAGCTCCTCGGCGAGGTCGCACGCGTGCATCCCGCCCGCGCCGCCGAACGGGAAGAGCGCGTAATCGGTGGGATCGCGCCCGCGCTCGATCGTGATCGCGCGAATCGCACCGGCCATCCGCGCGACAGCGAGGCGCAAGATCCCCTCGGCGAGCTCCTCGGCGTCCATCGCGAGCGAAGACGCGAGCGTCGCGATCGCCGCGTCGGCGCGCGCGCGGTCCAGCCGGACGCTTCCGCCGAGCGGACGCTCCGTCCCCAAACGCCCCAGTACGAGATTCGCATCGGTGACCGTCGGTTCGTTGCCGCCTCGTCCGTACGCCGCCGGCCCGGGATCGGCTCCGGCGCTGCGCGGTCCCACGTGCAAGATCCCATCCGCCTCGGCGTAGGCGACGCTCCCGCCGCCCGCACCGACCGTGTTGATGTCGTACTGCAGTCCTTTGAGCGGAAGTCCCGCGAACGCCGTCTCGCTCACGAACGCCGGCCGTCCGTCTTCGACGACGCAGACGTCCGTGCTCGTTCCGCCCATGTCGCAGGTGATGAAGCGATCGAGACCGGCGGCGTTCGCGACCCACAGCGCACCGGCGACGCCGCCGGCGGGCCCCGAGAGGATCGTTCGCACCGGTAAGCGCCGCGCGCCCAGGACGTCGAGCGTTCCGCCCGCGGAGCTCATCGTGCTCAACTTTCCCGCGCAGCCCGCATCTTCGAGCGCTTTGTCGAGCGACGCGAGATAGCGATCCATCACGGGCAGCAAGAACGCGTTGATCGCAGTCGTCGAAAAGCGCTCGTACTCGCGAAATTCGGGGATCACGTCGGACGAAGTCGTGACGTGCACTCCCGGGAGCGCGGAGCGGATCAGCTCGGCCGCCCGGCGCTCGTGCTGCGGGTTCGCCCAGCTGTGCAAGAAGCACACCGCAATCGACTCCACGCTGCCTCCGAGTCGCGTCGCAGCATCGACGACGTCACCATCGTTGAGCGCCCGCAACACGGAGCCGTCAGAGGCGAGACGCTCGTCAACCTCGCAGCGCAGCGGACGCGGAACGAGCGGCGCCGGGCGGACGAACTCGGGATCGTACAAGCTCGGCAGCATCCGCCGCGTCCGGCCGATTTCGAGCGCGTCGCGGAAGCCGGAGGTCGTGAGCATTCCGACGGTGCCGCCCTTCCCTTGCAAGAGCGCGTTCGTCGAAACGGTCGTCCCGTGCGCGATCCGTTGCAGCTCTCGCATGCGGGGAGCTATCGCGCGCAATCCGGCCATGATCCCGACCGCTTGATCCTCCGGCGTCGAGGGAACTTTTCCGAGCGAGATCGTGCCGTCTGCGCCGAACAGCACGAGATCGGTGAACGTTCCGCCGACGTCGACTCCGACGACCGCCTCAGCCACCGTTGGTTCCAATCCGCCGAAGCGAGACCGTCTCGTCGGGGCGAATGCCGAGGATCTCGAAGCCTTGCTCGTCGATCCCGATCGCGTCGTCCGCGAAGCCGTCGTCGAGCACGATCCAGGCGCGCAGCGACGGACCGTGCGCGAACATCTCGACGAGCGCGCCGCTCTGCAATCCAAGTCGTTTTGCGGTCCCGGGCGAGAGCGGTGCGAGCCGCTTGCCTTCGCGCGACGAGATCGTGCGCGCCCTCAGGGCGGTGCGCGCCGGAGAGGCGTAAAGGTCACGCGCGGCCGGGCTCACGTAACCGAACGCGAGATCGTGCTCGACGAGCGCGGCATCCCGTTTCGTGGGATCGCCGAAACCGCCGCCGCCGGCCGTTTGCATGACGACGACGTCGTCGGCTTCGAGTTTGAACACCGAGACTTTCCCCGGCAACTTCGAGGGCAGCACCTCGTCGCCGCCGCGCCGGATCACGAAGCGGTTCGGTGCGCCGGGGAAACCGCCGTTGACGCCGTACGGCGGGATCACGTTGTGATCCGAGAGGACCGAGAGCGTCGCGCCTGGTTCGAGGATCCGTAACTCGCGTTCGATCCCGAGACCGCCACGATGTTCGCCGGCGCCGCCGGAATCGACGCGTAACGCGATCCGCTCGACGCGCATCGGCCAGCGGACCTCGATCGCTTCGGCGGGTTGAATCGACGAAAGATCGCCTTCGGCGAAATTGCGAACCGCGTTGTTCCCGTCGGAGGTCGCCCATCCGCCCGTACCGCCGGCGGGAAACTCGACGAACGGCGGTTTGCCGCGCCACGCGATCGTCGTGATGTTCGAGGCGCCTTTCAAGTCGCCGACCGCGCGTTCGGGAACGGCGCGTCCGAGCGCGCCCATCACCAAGCCTTCGAGCGCGCGGCGGACCTCGCCGATTGCGCCGCACGCTGCCGGCAAACGCGCGTTGAGCATCGTTCCTTCGGGTACGATCGTGTGCAGTGGCCGCATCGCGCCGGCGTTGATCGGGCCATGCGGATCCAGGAACGCTTTGGTCATCGTGAAGACTGCGGTGCTCGCGTGCGCCGGTCCGAGGTTCGTCGGTCCCGGGACCTCCGGCGGGCAGCCGGTGAAGTCGGCGGTGAGCTCGTCGCCACGCACGCGCAGCGCGACCTTGAGCAGCAGCGGCTCCGGCGTATCGCCGCTGTTATCGAGGTAGGTTTCGCAGCGATAGACGCCGTCGGGGAGTCTTGCGATCGCGGCTCGCATCCGGCGCTCGGCGCGATCGAGGAGCGTCGTCATCGTTTCGCGCACGATTGCGGCGCCGCGGCGCTGCGCGAGCGCTTTGAGCTTCGCCTCCGCTAGGATGCAGGCGCCTTCCATCGCTTTGAGATCGCCGCGGCGCTCCGAGGGTTCGCGCACGTTCGCCCACAGGAGCGCTTGGACTTCCTCGAGGGGGGTCCCCCGATGTTGGATGCGCACGCCCGGGATCCGCACGCCTTCTTGAAAGATCTCGGTCGCCGTTCCGGAGAGGCTTCCCGGAACCGCGCCGCCGACGTCCTGCCAGTGCGCCATCACCGCGACGTGCGCCAGAAGCTCGCGGTCGAAAAGAACCGGACGCATCAGCACGACGTCGTTGAGGTGCGTTCCGCCCGTATACGGATCGTTGTGAAGGAAGAGATCGCCCTCGGCGACGTCGCCGGGATAGCGCGCGAGGATCGTCCGCACCGACCACGGCAGCGCCGAGAGATGCGTCGGCTGATCGACCTCGGACGCCGCCGCGAGCTCTCCGTCCGGCGTGAGGATCGCACACGAGAAGTCGTGGCCTTCGTGGATCATCGGCGAGAATGCGGTGCGGATCACGACGGTGCGCATCTCGCGCACGAACGACGTCAGCGTCTCGGCCAAGAGCGCCAGCGTGACCGCGTCGATCACGGCGCGTTCCCGAATCGGTACGTGAAGCGGTAGCGATCGCCGCGATAGATCGCCTCGCCCGCGACAAGCGGTTTCGCCTCGGCGTCGAAGAACACGTGCGTCCGCACGAGCACCGGCGCTCCTTTGCGGATCTCGAGCAGCGCGGCGACGTCGGCACGCGCGAGCTCCGCGCCGACCGAGACGGAGATCCCGCCGAGCGGCGCACCGAGCGCCGATTCGGTCATCACGACGGCCGAATCGTGCGCGAGCGCCGACGCGCGGATGTTCGCGCCGAGCCGTTCCAGGAGGGCGCGGTCTTCGTAGCCGACGACGTTGCCGTCGACGAAACGGAGGCGCCGCAGCCGGAAGATCTGTTCGCCCGGTGCGATCCCCAGCGCCGTCGCGATCTTCTTGGAGGCGGGCTGAGCCTCGAATTCGAGCAAACGGAAGGCGACGCGCGCGCCGGCTTCTTCCATTTGTTCTTCGAACGAACGAGGACGAGCGGCTTCGATCCGGCTTTCGAGCCTGCGCGGCGCGACGAACGTGCCGAGACCGACGCGCCGTTCGATCAAGCCCTCGAACGTGAGGTGGGCGAGCGCTTGGCGAACCGTCCCGCGCGTCGTTTCGAAGCGTTTGGCAAGCTCGCTTTCGGAAGGAACGCGCGTTCCAACGCCGAGACGGCCGGAGAGAATCTGTCGGCGGAGCATCTCTTGAATGCGAAAATACAGCGGCGCTGCAGCGGTCGGCATCGGCGAATGTATGGTTGTCTATACAGGTGCGTCGCCCCTGGCTCCGAAGGACGGCGCATGATCTCACGAGGGGGCGTTCTCGCAGGCCTCGCGGCCGGGCTCGCTGCGGCTGGGCTCGGGCCGGTCGCGGCGTCCGCACAAACGAAGCGCACGCTCGACATCTCGTTGCTCGGCAACCAGCTCGGGATTCACGTCCCCGGGACCGCAGCAGTCGTCGAGGGGATCCCGGCGATGCCGGCCTACGCCGCGCCGAAGCTCAGCCGGATCGATCAGATCCGCACGCTGACCTCGAACATCGTCGCCGGTTCGACGGAGTTTGCGGCCGACGGCCCGACGGGGATCTTTGCCGCCGACGAACAAGGCGCGGACGTCAAGATCGTCGGGTATTTCTACCGCAACACGAGCCTCGTGTTCGTCGCGAATTCCGAAAAGATCAAGACCTACAAAGATCTCGAGAAGTCCGAGAACGTGATTGCGGTGAACGGCCGGGGCGACATCACCGAAGTGATGCTGTTGGGACCGCTGATCAAGAACGGCGTGAACTTGAGCAAGATCAGTTTCGTAGAGATCGGCGGTTCCGGCGGGAGGATGCGCGCATTGCTCGCCGGGCGCGTTGCCGCAGTACCCGTGCATTTCGACCAAGCCGCCGAGATCGCGGCTCAAGGACCGTACAAGGTGCTCTTCGAGCCGTGGACGTTTTACAAGACGTGGGTGAACGAAGTTTGGGCCGTCAAGGGTTCGTGGCTCAAGAAGCCTGAGAACGCGCGGGCTACGATCGACGTGCTCAAAGCGACGACGCTCGCGTTCCGTCGCGCGAATCGGGACTTCGGCTGGTACGCGCAGATGTACCGCAAGTATTGCACGCTCCCCGACGCCAAGGAAATCACCGACGCGAAACTGCGTCCACTCTGGCAGAAGCTGACTACCGAGGTGAAAGCGTTTCCGGATCAACCCGTTCTAAGCGGCCGCGACTTCAACGAGCTCATTCCGATCTATCGCGCGGCCGGAGATATCGGTGGAACCTTCAAGATGGGCGAGATCGTCGACAGCAGCTATGCCGAGACGGCGATGAAAGAGCTCGGCAAGCAAGGACTTTGATGGTTTCCAGACGGCACGCACTCGGGACGCTTGCCGCCCTCGGCGTGGCCGCGTCGGGGATTCCTGCATCGGCGCAAGCGAAGCGCGCGCTCGACATCTCGATCGTGGGAAATCAGCTCGGGATTCACATCCCCGAGGTCGCAGCCATCTTCGAAGTGCTACCGACCTTGCCGGGTTACGGTCCCCCCAAAGTGAGCCGGATCGATCAGCTTCGTACGCTGACCCAAAACGTCATCGCGGGCGCCACGGAAATCGCGACGCCCGGCCCGACCGGGATCTTTTCCGCCGACGAGCAAGGCGGCGACGTGAAGATCGTCGGCTACTTCAACCGGAACACCAGCCTCGTGTTCGTCGCCAACGCCGACAAGATCAAGAGCTTCAAGGATCTCGAGAAGCCGGAGAATGTGGTCGCGGTCAACGGTCGCGGCGACTTCACCGAAGTGATGTTGCTGGGGCCGCTGATCAAAAACGGCGTCAACCTGAGCAAGGTCAACTTCATCGAGCTCGGTGGCTCCGGCGGACGAATGCGCGCGCTCCTGGCCGGGCGCGTCGCCGCCGTCCCCGTGCACTTCGATCAGGCTGCCGAGATCGTCGCCCAAGGCCCGTACAAGGTGCTCTTCGAGCCGTGGACGTTCTACAAGGTTTGGGTCGGCGAAGTCTTGGCCGTCAAAGGTTCGTGGGCGAAGAAACCGGAGAACGCCCGCGCCACGATCGACGTGATCAAAGCGACGACCCTGGGCTTTCGGCGCGCGAATCGCGATTTCGCGTGGTACGCGCAGATGTACCGCAAGTACGGGACGCTTCCCGACGCCAAGGAAGTGACCGATGCGAAGCTTCGTCCCCTTTGGCAGAAACTTTCGGTCGAGATCAAAGCATGGCCGGATCAGAACATCTTGAGCGCGCGCGATTTCGGCGAGCTCATCCCGGTCTATCGTGCTGCCGGCGATATCAACGGAACGTTCAAGATCGGCGAGATCGTCGACACGAGTTATGCCGAGACCGCGATGAAAGAGCTCGGCAAGCAGGGGCTTTGATCGAGCGCAGTCCGAAGCTCGAGGTGCGCAACCTCACGAAGAGATTTCGGCAGGGGAAGAACGAGATCGTCGTCATCGACGGTCTGACCTTTGCGATCGCCGATCTCGAGTTCTTGGCGATCATCGGTCCGAGCGGCTGCGGAAAGTCGACGTTTCTGCGGATCGTCGACGGTCTGATCCCGCCCGATTCCGGCGAGATTCTGCTCGACGGCACGCCGGTCAAAGGCCCGGGCAAAGGCCGTGGGATGATCTTCCAAGGCTTCGATCTCTTCCCGTGGCGGACGACGCTGGCGAACGTCGAGTTCGGGCTCGAGATGCTCGATCTGCCGCGGTCCGAACGTCTGGAGCGCAGCCGGTACTACATCGAGCTCGTCGGGTTGCGTGGATTCGAGCAGGCGTATCCGCACCAGCTCAGCGGTGGAATGCAACAGCGCGTCGGAATAGCGCGCGCGCTCGCGATTCATCCGGAAGTGCTCTTGATGGACGAGCCGTTCGGCGCGCTCGACGTGCAAACGCGCGATCTGCTGCAGGACGAGCTGCTACGGATCCTCGAGCGTGACCGCAAAACGTCGCTCTTCGTGACCCACTCGATCGAAGAGGCGATCTATCTCGCCGACCGGATCGTCGTCCTCTCGGCGCGTCCCGCGAAGATCGAGATGACGATCGACGTCCCGTTCCCGCGTCCGCGGACGGACGAACTAAAAACGAGTCCGGATTTCTTGGAGATCCGGCAGCGGATTTGGGAGACGCTCAAGAGGGACGCGAGGAGCTAGGCGTTACGCCTCGTCGTCGATCCCGACCGATTCGCCGGTTGGGGTTACCGGCGGGACCGCGGAGTACGCGTTCTTCCGGAGCCGGTCGAAGGCGCGCTGCGACGCCGAAATCTTCCCGAGAACGTTCGTCAGCTGCAAACTCGAGACTTCGAACGATGCCGCCGTAAGCGCTTCGACGTTCGATGCGCTTGGAGCGCGGATCGGCGCGTGCTCGCCGTGCTCGGCCTGCGGCGTTTCGTCGTGCGCACCGCTGAGCGTCGCGCTGAGCATCTCCACAAACGTCGCCTTCGGCCGAGCCGCCGGCTGCGCTGCGGGGGTGCTTGAAGAAAGGGTGGTGGTCGCAACGTCGGCTTCCATGCCGACGCCGAGTGGATTCACCGACACAACGGCCTCCTTGTCGTCGTGCCGACCGTTTCGTGCCTCCCCCTGCGGGCTCCCCGGCCGCCGCGAGCAGGGAATCGGGCCTCAGGCTACGACGCTGAGGAGCTTGTCCGGGACGTAGTGGTGTTTGCGCAAAGGCTTTCCGCCGAGGTGCGCCTTCACGTTGGGGTCCGCCAGCGCGAGCTCGAGCGCGCGCGCCTCTCCCAGCCCTGGTTCGGCCGCGATCCGAGCGCGGATCTTGCCGTTGACCTGGACGACGAGCGTGATCGTGTCGACGGCGAGCGCCGCGGGCTCGACCTCGAGCCAGCGCTCGAGGTGGACCGAGCGTTCCTGCCCCTGACGCCGCCAAAGCTCTTCGGCGATGTGCGGGGCGAACGGTGCGAGCAGAATCGGCATCGCATGCACCGCATAGAGGATCGCGGGATCGCCGGCGAGGCCATCGCGCAGCGCTTCCGAGAGAACGTTGATGAGCTTGTCGAGCTCGGCGATCGTCGTGTTGTAGTGAAATCTCCGCGTCAGTGTCTCGTCGCTCCCCGAGCGCAACGCTGCGTGGACCTGTCGGACGACTTCGCGTTGCAGCTTCCCTCGCGTCTCCGGGAGCCGGTCGAGCGGAATTGCGCCGGCCGGCACGCCGAGCGGCTCGCACGCGCGCCAAACGCGCGCGAGGAATCGGACGCGGCCGGCGATCCCGGTCTCGGTCCATTCCATCGTGTCTTCCGGCGGCGCGGCGAAGAGCAAGAACAACCGCATTGCGTCGACGCCGTGGCGTTCGACGGTCTCGTCTATGCCGACGACGTTCCCGCGGCTCTTGCTCATCTTCTCGTGCCCTTCGCCGAGGACCATCCCTTGATTGAACAGGCGCGTGAACGGCTCGTCGTCCGGCGGGTTTCCGCCTTTTCCTTCGATCCAGCCCATATCGACGAAGAACTTGTAGAAGAACCGCGAGTACATCAAGTGCAGCACGGCGTGCTCGGCGCCGCCGATATACTGGTCGACGGGAAGCCACGGTGAAACGAGCTTCGGATCCCACGGCGCGCGCTCGTTGCGGGGGTCGATGTAGCGCACGTAGTACCACGATGATTCGAAGAACGTATCCATCGTGTCGCTCTCTCGCCGCGCCGGACCACCGCATTTCGGGCACGTCGTCTGCATGAACTCGTCGTCGCGTGCGAGCGGCGAGCCTTCGCCGGTGATCGGAACGTCGGGCGGAAGCAACACGGGGAGCCGATCGTCCGGGACGGCGACTTCGCCGTGCTGTGGACAGTAGACGATCGGGATCGGCGTCCCCCAATAGCGCTGCCGCGAGATCAGCCAATCGCGGAAGCGGTAATTGACCGTCGCCTCGCCGACGCCGAGCTCGATCATCCGCTCGGTGATCTTCTTCCGTCCCTGGGGTGCGGGCAAGCCGCTGAACTCGGCGCTGTTCACGAGCCGGCCTTCGTCGTCGTCGACGAGGTACGCGCGATCGCGCGGCGCCTCGCTCCCGTCGGCCGGCTCGACGACCCAGACGATCGGCAATCCCATTTGGGTTGCGAACTCGAAGTCGCGCTGGTCGTGCGCGGGGACGCCCATCACCGCGCCGGTTCCGTACTCGGCGAGGACGTAATTGGCGACGAGGATCGGGACGCGGGCGCCGGTCAGCGGATGGATCGCGTCGGCGCCGATCGCCAGGCCTTGCTTTTCCATCAAGCTCGTACGCTCGAGCTCCGATTTGCTCTTGAGCGATTGGGCGAACGCTTCGACCTGCGTTCGGCGGGCGGGATGCGCGTCGAGGATCTTCGCAACCAGCGGATGCTCGGGCGCGAGGACGACGAACGTGACGCCGTAGACGGTGTCGACGCGCGTCGTGTAGACGCCGATCCGGTCGGCGAGACCGTCGATCCCGAACGAGAACGTGCAGCCTTCGCTGCGGCCGATCCAGTTGTGCTGCATCAGCTTGATGCGCTCGGGCCAGCCCGCGAGGCGCGGCATGCTGGCGAGCAGACGATCGGCGTAGCTCGTGATCTTCAAGAACCACTGCGAGAGCAATCGGCGCTCGACCGGATTCTCGCAACGCCAGCACAGACCGTCGATGACCTGCTCGTTCGCAAGCACGGTCTGGTCGACCGGGCACCAGTTGACCGGCGCCTCGCGTTTGTACGCGAGCCCTTTCTCGTACAGGCGCAAGAACAGCCATTGGTTCCAGCGGTAGTATCCGGGATCGCAGGTCGCCAACTCGCGCGACCAATCGTAGCCGGTTCCCATCAAGCGGATCTGCCGTTGCATGTTGGCGATGTTGCTCTGCGTCCACTCGCCGGGCGGGATTCCGCGCTGGATCGCAGCGTTCTCGGCGGGCAAGCCGAACGCGTCCCAGCCCATCGGGTGCAGCACGTTGTAGCCGTGCATCCGCATCAGCCGCGCGACCGCGTCGCCGAGCGTGTAATTCTTCGCGTGTCCGACGTGCAGATCGCCCGACGGATACGGGAGCATCTCGAGAACGTAGTACGGGGGACGCGGGTCGTCGAGACGCGTTGCGTAGAGGCGCGCTTCCTCCCAGCGTCGCTGCCACGCGCGCTCGATCGTGCGAAAATCGTAGGCCTGCGGTTGAACCGCGGCCGAGTGCTCGAGGGCCATCGACTCTCTCTTGGCGCGGACGCGCGCCTGCCCTTGCCGCCTGCCGCCGCGTCGTGAACGGACGGCATGACCGCCGTGCGTACCCTCGTCACCGCCGTCGTCGCGATCGGAGTCCTCGCCGCGGCCGCGACGTTCCGTCCGCCGCGCGCCGAACCCGCGCTCAAACCGTCGCTTCCACAGGCGCCCGAGCCCACCGTCCGGTCCCACGCCGCGCACCGGCACAGCCGCAAGCCTCACCGCGTTCGCCATCTCGAACCGGTGGCGCGCATCGACGTGAATGCGGCCGACGCAGCGGCATTCGCGCGCGTCCCGGGCATCGGCGGACAACTCGCCGCCCGTATCGTCGCCTTTCGCAAGATTGCCGGCCGCTTCGAATCGCTCGAGGAGCTCACCGACGTCGACGGGATCTCGCCGCGCCGCCTCGACGCGCTTTCGCGCTATCTGATCGTGCGCTAGGGGAGGCGCTCTCCGAGAAGAAACCGGGCCTATGCCTACTCTTCCCGCGTTCTTCCGCGAAGCGCTCGCCGAGCCGAGGCCGAACGCGTTTGCCGATCGCGTCGACGGCGTCTGGAGATCGCTCGGGAGCGCCGAGATGCTCGAACGCGCGGACGATCTCGTCGTCGCGTTGCGCGAGATTCAAGGGCTCGAGCCGGGCGACCGCGTCGCGATCATCGCCGAGAATTCGGTCGACTGGCTCGCCGTGGACTTTGCGATCTTGGGAGCCGGGCTCGTCGTCGTCCCGATCTTCGCGACCCAAGCGTTCGATCAAGTGAGCTACATTCTCGGCCACAGCGAGGCGAAGCTCATCTTCGCCGATCGCGAGAGTCTGATCGAGCGCCTGCGCGCCGAGATCCCGGGCGTCGCGCCGATCGTAGCGATGAAGGGCCGCGGGGTCGGGACGCTCTCGGAGTTCGAAGGCGCCGGACGCGACCGTCGCAAGGTCGCGAATATCGATGCGCGCGCGTACGCGGAGAGCATCGATCCGAACGCGATGGCGGTCTTGATCTACACGTCCGGAACGACCGGGTCGCCGAAAGGCGTGATGCTCTCGCACGAAAACATCACCGCGAACGTCACCGCGTCGTTCAGCTATGGCTTCGGCGAAATCCGCCAAGGCGAGCCGGTCCTCTCGCTTCTCCCCTTCTCGCACATCTACGAGCACCACATCGTCTACGGCTACCTCCTGGCGCGCGTCTCCGTGTACGTGTGCCACGCGGCCGACGAGCTGCTTGCCGACCTGCGGGACGTCCGGCCGGTCTTCATGACCGCCGTCCCCCGGATTTTCGAACGCGTCCTCGCCGGGATCGTGACGATGGCGAAGAACGAAGGCGGGCTCAAAGCGCGGCTCGTTCCGTGGGCGCTGCGCGTCGGTCGCGACTACATGCGCGCCGTTCACCTCGGTCCACCGCCGTCGCTCGGGCTGCGCACGCAGTTCGCGCTCGCGCACACGCTCGTGTTGCGCAAGTTGCGGCCGCTCTTAGGGCTCGACCGATTGCGATTCTTCTGCAGCGGGAGCGCGCCGCTGCACCTCGACATCTCCTACACGCTGCTCGCCGCCGATATCGAGATCCTCGAAGGCTACGGTCCGACCGAGTGCTCTCCGGTCGTCACCGAGAACCGTCACGACATCAACCACATCGGCACGGTTGGAAAGCCGCTGCCGAATCTCGACCTGCGGATCGCCGAGGACGGCGAGATCCTCGTACGCGGGCCGAACGTGATGCTCGGATACTACCGCGATCCCGAAGCGACCGCCGCCGCGCTCCAAGACGGCTGGTACCACACCGGCGACATCGGCGAGATCGACGCCGAAGGCTACGTGCGGATCACCGACCGTAAGAAGGAAGTCTTCAAGACCTCGACCGGCAAGTTCGTCGCGCCGTCGCGCGTCGAGGCCGCGATCAAGCGTTCGATCTACATCAGCCAAGCAATCGTCGTCGGGAACGGCCGCTCGCACCCTGCCGCGCTGATCGCGCCGAATTGGGAGCTCGTCCGAAAAGAGCTCGGCATCCAGGACGGCGTCGCGTCCGACGCGATGGCGAAGCGCGAAGACGTTTGCGCCTTCGTCGTTTCGGAAGTCGTCTCGCATACTGCCGACCTCGCGAAGTTCGAGCAGATCCGGCACGTCGCGCTCCTCCCCCGCGACCTGACCATCGAGGACGGCGAGCTCAGCCCGACGCTCAAGGTCCGGCGCCGCATCGTCGAGCACCGCTACGCCGAGCTGATCGACCAGGCGTACGGAGACCCGCTAACGGCCCCGGCGTAAGCCCCCCGGCCGGACCCCTTGACGGGGGTTGATAAAAGTATCATTATCTAGTTCCGACATGGCACCACTGAAGACCAAGGCCGACGACGTCCTTCGGGGCCCGGCCAAGAGCAAGACCGTTTTTCCGGTCTTGATCCTCCATTTTCTCGAGCAGGGACCGGACCACGGCTACGGGTTGATGCAGCGGATCGACGCGCTCTGCGCCGGTTTTCTGGCGGTCAACACGAACACGATCTACCCCCTGCTGCGCCGTC
>JAFAMS010000044.1 GCA_019233165.1 Vulcanimicrobiota bacterium
TTCGGCGGCGGTACCGGCGACGCTCGCTTCAGTCGCGGCGACCGGCTCCGGCTCGGTCACGCCTGCGACCTTCATCGATGGCGCCGCGACAGATCTCTCGAGAAGCTACTTCGTGACGCTCGACGCGGCCGGACGACTGTGGACGACGAACTGCTTGAACCTCGTGGGCGGTTCAGGTCCGGTTCTCGCATTCAATGCGAATGCGACCGGCGACGTCGCTCCGCTCGTCTCGATCGCAGGCCCGAACACCGGGCTTTCGGGCTGCCAGAACGGAGTCGCCGTCGACGCTGCCGGCAATCTCTACGTCGCCGATATCACGAACAACCCGCCGCTGTATCCGGGCGGGCAGGTCGCCGTCTTCGCCCCGGGGGCCCAGGGCAACGTCGCACCCGCGCGCGTGATCGCAGGCCCCGCTGCGAATCTCCATTCCCCGACGGGCCTATGGCTCGACGGCGCCGCGAACGTCTACGTCGCCGACTCCGCCTTAGGCTACGCCGGCATCAATCCCGACGTGCAAGTCTTCGCTGCCGGTTCGGCGGGGAACGTTGCTTCGATGCGCACGATCTCCGGCTCGAACACGAACCTCGCGCAACCCGAAGGGATCGTGGTGGACGGTGCGGGTTTTCTCTACGTCGCAAACGACACGAGCGACAGCATCACGGTATACGGCCCGGGCGCAAGCGGGAACGTAGCGCCTGTCCGAACGATCGCGGGCACGCTGACGCAGCTCGACGTCCCACAGGGACTTGCGGTCGACGCTGCCGGCTACCTCTACGTCGGAAACAGCGATGTAAACAAGAACGCGCCGATCCTCGTGTTCGCACCAGGCGCAAACGGCAACGTACCCCCCGTCCAAACAATCACCATAAACACGCCATCCTACGCAGCCCCCGCCGGAGTAGCCGTCCACTAGCCCCAAGCGCGTTGCGGCCCACCACGGGGAATCGCGAGTTCACCGCAATGCAGCAAGGGCCGCGCAAACGGGGGCCCCATGCGCAAGCGCATGGGGGGCGCGGAGCCTGGGGCGAAGCGCCTTAAAAAAAGAAAAAGCCGGCAAAAAGCCGGCCTTTCTTTCCTTTGCGCGGGTTAGCCGCGCCGTCGCTCGGAGGCGATCTGGGCGTTTCGGTCGATCGCTTGCGCCATCAAACCGATTGCTTGTACACGATCCGCGTTCGCAATGAGATACTCAAGGCGATCGTCGGGATGCTTAACGAGGATCACGCCATGCGCACCCTCTTCCATCGCACGAAGCATACGTTCAATGAGCGTACGATCGTCCGAGGAGAACCGGCGTTGGGTGGTGTTCGGACTCTCTAAGAGTCCGCGCAAGAAGGCGTCGAAGTCCTCCGGTGCTTGCATCCATTCCTCCGGTACAATCTTGCGGACCGAGTCGGAAATAGGAGGATTAGGAGGACCTATATCCGACCGGCCGCATTTCAATCATCGGCAGTTTGCGTCAGGGCCTTAACAGATTTTTGATAACGCGTGAAGGCCTCGCGGTATGCCTCGATGAGTGCCCGATTCGGCCGGTAGATGTCGGTGTAATGAATCAGCGCCGCGACGTCGTTCAGCGAACCGATCGCGCCGATCGCGAGCCCGGCCGACATCGCGGCCCCGAATGCCGACGCCTCCGGACGGTCGGGGAGCCTCGTCTCGATCCCGAAGACGTCGGCGATCATCTGCCGGACGAACGCCGCGTGCGTCAAGCCCCCCGAGAGCAAGATCGCTTGCGGATCGCCGGTCAGCCCGCGGATCACGTGCTGGACGGCGAGCAGGCCGAAGACGACCCCCTCGAAGGCCGCGCGTACGAGATGCCGCCTATCGTGCGAGAGGTCGAGCCCCACAAGCTCGCCGCGCAGGTCGGCCCGCCAGTACGGAGCGCGCTCGCCGGAGAGGAACGGTAGCATCGTCAGCCCCTCTGCGCCGGGCCCGATCGCCTCCGCCAAGCCTGTGGCGCGCTCGAAACGATCTTCGGGGGCCACGTCGTCCAGAACGAGCGCGAAGAGCCACTCGAGGACCGCCCCCGCCGAGCTGGTCGGTCCGCCGATGAGCCAGCGATCGTCGTCGAAGACGTAGCAGAACGTTCGGCCATTCGGATCGAGCGCAGGCTCGGGGCTCACGATCCGCAGCGCTCCGCTGGTCCCGAGGGTGAGGGCGAGCAGATCGTGTCCGATCCCGCCGATCCCCAGGTTCGCGAGGGCGCCGTCGCTCGAGCTTAGGACGATCGCGGTCTTCGGGTCGATCCCCAACGTGCCGGCGACTTGGGAGCGGGCGAAATCGCGTTTCGTCGAGCAGGGCGCCGGAGTCGAGAGCCGCTCGGGGCCGATCCTTGCGCACGCGAGCGCCTCCGGATCCCAGGTGCGGGTTCGCGTGTCGAGCATCCCCGTCGCGGTCCCGATCGCCTCGTCGACGAGCCACTCACCGGTCCAGCGGTGGACGAAGAGCTCCTTGATCCCGACGAAGCGTGCCGTCCGGGCGAAAAGCTCGGGATCATGCTCCGAGAGCCAACGCAGTTTGCACAGCGGGAGCATCGGGTGCATCGGCGCGCCCGTGCGCTGGTAGAGCCGGGCAGCGGTCCCGTCGGCGTGCCAGCGGTCGGCCACGTTCGCGCTGCGGCGGTCCATCCAGTTGATCAGCGGGGAGATCGGTTCGCCCCGGACGTCGACCGCGATCAGGCCGTGCATCGCCGCCGAGAACCCGATCGCGACCGGACGATCGCCGCGGCCGGTCACCTCCGCGAGGACTCGCGCGAGCGAGCGCATGGCCGCGCGGTAGATCTCGTTCGGGTCCTGCTCGACGAATCCGGGGTGGGGCGTGGAGAGCGCGTAGCGTTCCGTCGCTTCCGCGACTTCGCGCCCGTCGAGGGCGCTCGCGACGACTTTGACCGCCGTCGTACCGAGATCGACGCCGATGAGTGCGTCTTCGCCGGGCATTTAGCGCGGTTCGGGAATCGGCTCGATTTTTCCCAACAGAAAGACGTACCCCAGGATCCCGACGACGAGCACCGCGGCGGCGGTCAGAAACGCGTTCGTGAACGACTGCGTCTCACCGACGATGTAGCCGGTGACGATCGGCGCGGCGATCCCCATCACGTTGTTGAAGAAATTCATGATCCCGCCGACGGTTCCGACGCTTCCCTTCGGAGCGATGATCGCCGGGATCGACCAGCCGATCGGTGCCGAGAACGCGAGCCCGCCGAGCGCGATCGAGATCCAAACGATCGCCACGTTGGGGTCGGTCGTCGTCGTCGCGCCGGCAATCGCAAGCCCCATGATCATTCCGATCACGATCAACGTCTTGCGAACGCGGGTCGGCTCGTGCCCGCGCTGGATCAAATAGTCGACGAGCCATCCCCCGACGACGAGGTCGGTGATCGTCGCGACGAGCCACGGAATCGCCGTGTAGAGTCCGGACTTCAGGATGTCCCAGTGTTGCGTCTTGACGAGATACGTCGGTAACCACGTCAAGAACAGATAGAAGGAATATCCATACGCCGCAAAGCCGATCGTGAGTCCCCACACCTTGCGCTGCGCGAGCAGATACAAGAGGCTCGCGCCGCGCTCTCTGGTTCCCTCGACGCGTTCGGGCTCGGCGCCGCCCATGATGATGTACTGGTGCTCCGCGT
>JAFAMS010000074.1 GCA_019233165.1 Vulcanimicrobiota bacterium
TCGGCCTGTTCGTCGCTCGCACCGAGCTCGATGAAGAGATCGAAGACCTCGTCGACGACCTCGCGCGGCCGCGCGTCTTTGCGGTCGATCTTGTTGATCACAACGATCGCGCGCAGATCGAGCTCGAGCGCCTTGCGCAGAACGAAGCGCGTCTGCGGCATCACGCCTTCGGCCGCGTCGACGAGGAGCAGCACGCCCTGCACCATCTGCAGCACGCGCTCGACCTCGCCGCCGAAGTCGGCGTGTCCGGGCGTGTCGACGATGTTGAATTTCAGCTCGCCGTGCCGGATCGCGGTATTCTTTGCCAGGATCGTGATCCCGCGCTCGCGTTCGAGGGGGTTCGAATCCAGCACCCGAGCCTCGACCTGCTGGCCCTCGCGGAAGACGCCGCTCTGTTTGAGCATGGCGTCGACGAGGGTCGTTTTTCCGTGGTCGACGTGGGCGATGATGGCGACGTTGCGGATATCCGACCGGGTTGACATGAACCGGAGTCCTAACGCTTTCGACGTCGCGAAGGTTTCGCTTTTTCGCTCGTCCGGGGGACGAGCGGGCCGACCTCCCGCCGTTCGTTCGCCGCGACGAGCTCGCGCATCCGCGGATGCACCTCGCCCGTCGCTTCGGACCACGCCTCGAAGCTCGGAAAATTGGGGATCCGGGCGCCGGCGATATAGAGGAAGTAATAGGCGCCGAACGTCTTGCTCAGGTACTTGAAGCGCTTGCTGACCTGAGCGGCAGCCGAGGGGTAGTCGGGGAACCCGTCGAGCCATGCCCTCAGCGTCCCGTGCTCCCGCTCGAGCGCGAGGAGAGTCTTCGCGTTCTCGACCGTCGCCGCAATTTTTTTCCGGCTCCGGATCAGGGCGGGATCCTCGGCGAGGCGGTCGATCGTCGCATCGTCGAAGCCGGCGACCCGCTCCGGATCGAAATGCGAGAACGCTTCCTCGAACGCGTCCCAGCGCGCGTCAATGAACGCCCACGAAAGCCCCGCGGAGAAGACCGCGCGTGAGATTACGTTGAGGTAGTCTCCGAGGCGCTCGGGGCGGCGCATCCGTGGGGTCGGCACGCGGCGTCCTTCGGGCCGGAATTCTTGAGAACTCCTTGAGTGACGGCCTCGAGACGCCGTGATAGGCTCCCAATCGTGCGCGACGACCATTCTTGGCTCCGCTGGAGCGTTGCGGTCCTCATCACGCTGATCGTCCTGTTTTCAGGAGTCGTTTGCATTGCACCGGCGTCCGCATCGGTGACGAGCGCCGACCGGTACGCCGTCTATCGGGCCGAAAAGCCGTTCGCGCTCGACCCCACACTTGCCGATCCGCGCTGGGAAGCCGCGTTCACCGCGCGCGACTTCATCGACCTTGCGACCCGCGGCCCGTCGCAGAGCCGCACCCGCGCCGCCGTCTTCTACGATGACAAGAACCTCTATGTAGGGTTCGATGTGCAGCAGAGCACGCCGGTCACCCACACGCAGCTCACGAACAACGTCGGTTTCGGGCTCGACGACTTCGTCGGGATCGGGATCGACTGCGTCGGGAACGGGGAGCGCGGCTACTGGTTCGAGACAACGCCGAACGGCGTCCGCTACCAGCAGGCGAACGAGAACGCGCGATTCCTCCCGGTCTGGAGCGCCGCCGGGACCCTGACCCCGACCGGCTGGCGCGCCATGCTGATCGTCCCGATGAGCGCGGTCCATCCGCCGAACAACGGGCCGCAGCACTGGCGCGTCAACTTCGAGCGCTACGTTGCGGCGACGGGCGAGCGGGACACCTGGGCGTTCGATTCGCTGATGGCCAACTATCCGGTCGCGAACTTCCCCGACTTCCGCGAAGCGCGCTGGTGGCCGACCGCGACCGGGATGGTCCTCTCGGGCGTAGTCCCCAAGCCAAAGCCGAAGGCCGAAGTCTACGCGCTGAGCGCGACCGGCGGCGACCGCGACGTCTACACGACCGTCTCGGGGACGACCTACACGTCGGCGCCGCGGCACTTCGGCGTCGATGCGTCCTACGCGATCCAGCCGACGGTCAATCTCGTCGCGGCGCTTAGCCCGGACTTCTCGAACGTCGAGATCGACCAGCAGACGATCAACCCGCAGCAATTCCGGCGCAACTTCAGAGAGTATCGTCCGTTTTTCGCGCAAGGCGCGGCCTACGTGAGCCCGCTACCGGAAAACTTCGAGTTCAACTTCGCGCCGGACCAGGTTTTCTATTCGCCGTCGCTCGGACCGTTCAACCGCGGGATCAAGCTCGAAGGCACGGAAGGCACGAACTCGTTCGGCGTCCTCGAGGCGAAGGGTTACGATCCCACCGGCCCGATGGGTTTCGACGTCATCGCCTTCGGTTTCAAGCACAAGCGGTTGAACAACACGCTCGCGTATTGGGCCGACGGCGTGATGGCGCATCAGGCAGGCGTCAGCGACAGCACGTTCGAGTTCGGCGCATACGGGCGCAGCCTCGCAAGCGGTCTCGTCTACGCGTTCAACCACGCGATGGAGTACGGGACGAACGTCGCAAACCCGTCGCAGGCCGAAAAGACGCAAGCGCTCTTCGACATCCAAAAAGCCGGGCCGTTCGAAGCGACGATCGGTTGGAATCAGATCGGTCCCCAGTACAACCCGATCGACGGCTTCACGAACATCGCCGACATCAAGGGGCCGAACGGTCAACTCGACTGGGTGATCACGCCGAAGCACTCGACTTGGATCAAGAACATCGAGCTCTATCTCTACGGTGACCGATGGCTCGATTCGCAAGGCTACGTGCACCAAGAAGACGCCGACGCGTATCTGAACCTGCGCACGAAGAAGGCCGTGACGTACAACATCGGCTACCAGAACGGCTCGCAGCGCAGCTACGGCGGCAACTACTATTCGGGCTACTACAACAATTACGCCGACGCGGTGACGCAGCCGTACAAGCAGCCCTTCGTCGGCGTAACCCTCGGCGACGGCGCTCCGAATTCGTTTGCGGTCAACTATCAGTGGGGTCCGTTCGGCTCGTACTACCTCAACCAGATCAACACGACGACGATCTATCAGTTCCGCCATCTCTCGATGGAGTTCGACTACGCGGGGACCTACCAACGTCCGTTCGTTGCTCAGCCCACGAACGGCCAGTGGTTGCGGCGGCTCACGTTCGGCCTTCCGCTCGGGACCGACGGAAACGCGGCGATCTCGTACCGCGACGTCTCCGGGACCGGCGGGTTCGGAACGCAGGGAAAAAATCTCGCGGTCGGCGTGCGCAAGCGTTTCCGCAACGGAAACGAGCTTTTCGTCAACTACGGGACGCCCGCGGCGGCGACGACGCTCGACCGGACGATCGTGAAATACCTGATTCGTCTGGGAGGGGGACTGTAGCCGTGTTCGGCAAAGCGTCGCGCACGATGGCGCCCCGGGTCGTGTTCGGTCCGTTTGCGTTCGACCGGGAAGAGCTCGCGCTGTGGCAAGACGGCGTGGCGGTTCCGCTTACGCCGAAAGTCGCCGAAGCGCTCGGAATCTTGCTGGTCGAGCCGGGGGCGCTCGTCACCAAGGAGCGGCTGCGCGAGAGCCTGTGGCCCGACGGATTCGTCGAAGACGGTAACCTGACGCAGACGATCTATCTCTTGCGCAAGGCGCTCGATCCCGAAGGCGACGGCCGCGCCTTTGTCGACACGGTTCCGCGGCGCGGTTATCGCTTCGTCGCGCCGTTCACGCTCGTCGAGCCGCCGCCGAGCAAGACGCGAGGACTGGGATTGCCGCTGCGGACGATTCGCCTGCGGCTCGCGTTTGCGGCGCTGTTCGTCGTTTTGCTCTTGGGCGGTTCGCTCATCGAGGTCGCGCAAAGCCGGAATCGCCTCTATCCGGGTCTGAGCGTAGAATCGTCGCGCGAATACGCGCTCGGACGCTATTATTGGAACAAGCGCAGTCTCGACGCCACTCACACGAGCATCGCGTATTTCGAGGACGTCGTGCGGCTCTCGCCCCGTAGCGCGCTCGGCTATGCGGGACTCGCCGATTCCTACGTGATGATCGCAAATCACGCGATGGTCAAAGGCGATCTGAAGCCGTATTACAAAAAAGCCGAGCAATACGCCGACCAGGCTTTACAGCGCGATCCGCAGAGCGGTGAGGCGCTCGCCACGCTCGGCTTCATCGCATACGACCGCGATCACGACCGCAACCGCGCCGAACGGCTGCTGCGCATGGCAATCGCGCTGCGCCCGCTCTACGCCTCGGCCCACGAATTCTTGGGCGTGATCCTTCTCGAACGCGGAAACGTGGTCGAAGGTACCGACGAAACGAAGCGAGCCGCCGAGCTCGATCCGCTCAGCTCTCCGATTCTGCTCTGGGTTGGAATCGCGTACTACTACGAGCACCACTTCGAAGAAGGCCGGCGGGTCCTGCATCAGGCAATCGATCTCGACCCGCATAACGGCTCGGCGATGTGGTACCTCGCACTCACGGACGAGCGGCTGGGGCAGACCGGCGAGGCGCTCGCGACGATCGCCCAAGATCGCCGGGAGATGGCGAACAGCCACTTCCACGAGAAGAACGAGGACGCGGAGCTCAACGCGCTAACCGCGCTGGTCGCGTTGCACGACGGTAACGAAAAGCTCGCGATGAAGATGCTTCCCGACCTCAAGCCGCGCGCCAAGCCCAAGGTCGACGTCGCGATCATGGCGGCGCTCTGCGCGCGGCTGGACCGCCGCGACGACGCCTACGAATGGTGGCGGATCGGCGTGCACGACAAAGAGATGGGTTGGGTAACGCGCGCGATGCTGCCTTACGATCCGCAGTTGACGGAGCTCGCCGGCGACGACCGCTTCCGCGCTATCCTTCAGACGTAACGTCGATCGGGAGCTCGGCGACGACGAGCGTCCCGCCATCGGCCTGTCGCTCGAAGTTCAGACTTCCTCCGAGCGCCTCGACCAAATAGAGACCGCGTCCGTCTTCCGAGAGAAGGTCGGTAGGGAGCGCCGGCTCCGAGAAGTCGAAACCGCGTCCGTAGTCGCGGACGCGCAAGATCGGCCGCGGACGGCACCATTCCAGATCGATCTCGATCGGTCCGGGAGCGTGGCGGACGACGTTGCCGACGAGCTCCCCGAACGCAATCTCGCAGGAAAGGATCAAACCCTCTTCGGCGCCGCGCGCGCGCAGGTATGAGGTGAACGACGCCCGCGCGGTTTCCGCGCTCCCGGCGTCGTCGGAAGAGAATTCCCAACCACGAATCCCGAGCGTCGGTACGGTCCTCGGCTCGACGATCGGCGCGATGCGCACGAGCAAGACCGCGACATCGTCCGACTGCGTGCCGCTGACGACGTCGTCGACGAGCGAATGCGCGGTGACGTACGGGCGCACCAGCGCGTCGCGCAGCCGCTGCTCGCCTTCGAGGACGTCGCGCGTCGATTCGGTGAGGCCGTCCGTGTAGAGCAGGAGCACGTCGTGCGGTTTGAGCGTGACGTGATTGATCGCGAACGCAAGGTCGCCCGCGATTCCGAGCGGGATGCCGCCACCGCGCAGAGTGCGCGTTTGCGAATTGCGCCGCAAGATCGGCGAGGGGTGCCCCGCGCACGAGTAGATGAAGCGCGGTCCGACCGGATCGAGAATGCCGACGATCGCGGTGACGAACGCGCCGCCCCCGGCCGCCAAGACGCGGTTCGCGCGATCGAGGACCAGGTCGGGCCGGTCGGGCTCCGCGGCGCTCGCCGCGCGCAACGTCTCTCTCGCGCGTACCATCATCGTCGCGGCGTCCAGGCCGTGTCCGGTAACGTCGCCGACCGAGATCGCGACGCGGCCGTCGCGCAATTCGAACGCATCGTACCAGTCGCCGCCGATCTTGG
>JAFAMS010000129.1 GCA_019233165.1 Vulcanimicrobiota bacterium
ACCCCACGCTGGAAAGCGATCTGTTGACGTATCGTCGTCAATACCGCCTCCCCGATTGCACGGTCGCCTCCGGCTGCTTGCAGATCTACAACGAATACGTGCAGCCCGAAACGACCAACCCGTCGAGCTATCCCGACGACGACCCGACGCTCGGCGCCGACCAAACCGAGGAGATCTTGGACGCGGAAATGGTCTCGGTGACGTGCCCGACGTGCGCGCTGCGCGTCGTCGAGGTCGATCGATACTACGAAAACGCTAACCATCACGATTTTTTCGCAGCTACGACGACCGCGGCCGCGACGTTGAGACCGGCCGCAATCAACATGTCGTTCAGCTGGGACGAAGATCAGTCGATGGAGAGCGAAGGCGAGGTGTACTTCTCGGCGCTCCACGGAGCGACGCTGACGGTTTCTTCGGGCGACGCGGGCTATGTGGTCGTGAACGGGCAGCCGGTCGCAGGCTACCCCGCGGCTTCGGTGCACGCTCTCGCGGTCGGCGGTGTCTTCGTCGCGAAAGACCAGAATTCGGGAGCATACAGCGGCTTATGGGGTTGGTCCGGGGCGGGGGCGGGTTGCAGCGCGTATCTTGCGCGTCCGGCGTGGCAACCCAACTTCGGCGTCTGTAACGGAATGCGCGCATACGCCGACGTCGCTGCGGTCGCGCGAAATGTCCTGATGTACACCTCGTATTGTCCACCGAGCGGAAACGCCACGTGCGGATGGACCACGGTCCAAGGGACGAGCATCAGTTCGCCGCTCATCGCCGGGATGGTCGGCGCGGCGGCCGGCATCAACCGTCACTTCGGCAGACCCGCCAAACAATTTCCGGGGGCAGTCTACGCGAACGCGGCGCTGTTCAACGACATCACGCAATGGAGCAATCCCACGACGGTGCCGTGCCCGTGGCCGAACATTTGCAATCCGGCAGTCGGCTGGGACGGTCCGACCGGACTCGGGCTTCCGAAGGGCCTTAGGGCGTTCGAATAGGGCGCCCCAAGCTCGCCCCGAAGCGTTTTCAATGCGGCTAGCCCCTTCCAGCACGGCGTTCCACCGCGCGCTGACCGCCGGTGGACTCACCCAGCTCGAGCTCCTCGATCTCTGCGCCGGGACGCTCGGCGCCGACGGCATCGTCCTCGACGTGCTGCACTTCCCGCGTCGCGATCTCGAGTATTTGGCACAGCTCAAGAAGTTCGCGGCCGATTTAGGTCTCTCGCTCGTCGCGGTTCGTGACGACGAGCTCGCGCGCGAGACCGCGAGTCCCGCGCTCGAGATCGCCGCGGCCCTTGGGGCGCCGTACGTTCTCACGCGGATGCCGCAAAGCGGCGTCGATCCCGTCACCGTCTATAACGAAGCGCTGCGCGTACTGAGCTGGGCCGTCGCGGATGCGAAGCGCCGCAACGTGACGATCGCCGTGCGCAACGTCCGCGGCTCGCTCGCCGACGACGCCTTCGAGTTGAGCCGCGTCCGCAAGGAAGCCGACAGCGCGTGGCTGCGTTTCGCGCTCGATGCAGCCGCGCTCGAGAACGGAACGGGGGTCGATGAGAAAGTCCGCAAACGCGTCGTCCTCGCCTATCGCGATCTGCGCGACGTGCCCCCCGACGGACGCGATCCGCATGCGACGGAGATCGTCGCCGCGCTCCACGATTTTCCCGGCTTTCTTTGTCTCGACTACGCCGGCTCGGAGCGCGAGCAGACGGCGATGGCTCGGCTCGTGCGCGGATGGCGAAAGGCGCTTGCCGAAGCAGAGCTCCAAGAAAGAGTCGCCGAACCGCATGTGCCGTCTTGATGCCGGAATTGAGGACCTGCTCTCGCAGGTGGGTGCGGCCCGGGCGCTAGGGTGGCGCCGTGGAATGCACGGTGCCTCGCCTATCGTATCCGGAGCGTTAGCTCCCTAGGGTTTCAACGTTGGCCCAGCATCTGGCACCTGCGCGCGCACACGCAGAACGAGCGACGCGCTCATTATCCCACCGGAGTCAAGGTCTTGACAGCAGCGTCCCCATGAATCTCAGTTTCGAGGTCCTCGACCTTCCGCTCAGGCATCGCTTCGCCATCTCGCGCGGTTCCAAGACGGTCGCGAGCACGATCGTCTTCCATCTGCGTTGGAACGGGATCGAGGCACTCGGCGAGTCGGCGCCTTCGCCACGCTACGGCGAAAGCTACGATACGATCGCAGCGCACTTCGGAGCTCGCCCGCTCGAAGCGGCGTCGCCGTATTTCATGGAAGAGCTTCTCGCGGGACGGCCGCCGGCCGCGCGCTGCGGGCTCGATCTCGCGCTGCACGACGCGGTCGGCAAAGATCTCGGCCGTCCGCTCTGGCAGCTCCTCGGGCTCGATCCGCAGCGAACCCCCGCGACCTCGTTCACGATCGGCATCGCGCCGCTCGACGAGACGCTCGCCAAAGTGCGCGAAGCGGGCGCGCATCCGATCCTGAAGATCAAGCTCGGCCGCGGCTCCGAGGTCGAGACGATCGAAGCGATTCGCTCGATCTACTCGGGGACGCTTCGCATCGATCCCAACGAGAGCTGGACGCCCGAGCACAGCGTCACGACCTTGCGCGAGGTGGAACGGTTCGAGATCGAGTTCTGCGAGCAGCCGATCCCCGCGGGAACGCCGGAACGGCTGCGCTTCGTCCGCGAGCGCTCGCCGATTCCGATCGTTGCCGACGAAGACGCCAAAGAAGCCCGAGACCTCCCGGCGTTAACCGGCTGCGTCGATGGGGTCAACGTCAAGCTGGTCAAATGCGGCGGGATCCGCGGCGCGCTCGCGATGATTCACACGGCGCGAGCGCTGAACATGAACGTGATGCTCGGCTGCATGGTCGAGAGCGCGATTCTCACGACGGCCGCGGCACAGCTCTCCCCGCTTGCCGATTGGGCGGACTTGGACGGTCCGCTTCTGACGGCGTCGGATCCGTTCGCCGGAATCGCCTACGACCGCGGCAAGCTCGTTCTCCCCGACGTTCCCGGACTCGGCGTCGCATCGGCTGGGGTGGTGGCGCGCTGAGCGAACCGCGTCGCGCGCTCGTCGCGCTCCTGGCCGCGCTCCTCGTCTTGGCCGGATGCGTCGGTCCGGTCGACATTCACGGCGGCGTAGGCGGCCGCCATCCATGGACGTTGCCCGGGCACCTTCGTCTCGGCGAGCCGGACGAACCGGATGCACTGCTCGAGTTCTACGCGCACACCGCGGCCGCCGACGAAGTGAACAACCTTTTGTTCGCGCCGGTCTTCCGGTACGACGAAAAAGGGAACCTGTTTCCCGAGCTCGCGACCGAGGTGCCGACGTACGCGAACGGGGGGATCGCGCGCGACGACAAGACGATCGTCCTGCACTTTCGGCGCGGACCGGTATGGGCGGACGGCGCCCCGCTCACCGCGCACGATCTCGCGTTCACCTACAGGCTCGTGATGAACGACGCGACGAACGTCAAGCAGCGCGCCGGCTGGGACGACATCAGCGCGATCGACGTTCCGAACGATTACACGGCGGTCGTTCATCTCAAAGAGCCGAACGCCGACGTCATCGGACTGTGCTTCGGCGGCGCCGCGTATCCGCCGCTCCCCGAGCATCTGCTCGCCGCGGTCTCACCGCAAAACCTCCAACGGAGCCCGTACGCGGCGAACCCGGTCGGGAGCGGACCGTTCCTCTTGCAAAAGTGGAATCACGGCGCCTCGCTCGAGTTCGTTCCGAATCCGCTCTACTGGCGCGGGAAGCCGAAGCTGGCGCGACTGACGTGGCGTGTGATCCCGAACGGCGATACGCTCTTCAACGCGCTCATGACGCGCGAGATCGACGTCTACGACGCCGTCGCCGTCAACCAGATCCCGCGGCTCGCCGACATCGTGGGGATCACCGTCACCAAGCGGCTCATCGCCAACGAAAAGCATCTCACGATCAACACCGCACGGCCGCACTTGCACGACGTTCGCGTTCGTCTCGCGATCGCGCAAGCCGTCGACTGGGATCGGATCAACGACCAGATCTACCACGGCTACAATCTCCGGGCGCGCAGCGATATCCCGCCGACGTCATGGGCCGCCCCGGTAATCCCGTTTTACCCGCACGACGTCGCCGGGGCGAAACGTCTGCTCGACGCGGCGGGGTGGCGGCTTGGCCCCGGCGGCTACCGGTAAGGACGGCGAGAAGCTGACGATCGAGATCGCGAGCGGGACCAACAATCAACCGAACGAGCAAGCGGAAGTGCAGATCCAGAGCCGGCTGCGAGCGATCGGGATCGCGGTCTCGATCCGGAACTATCCGGTGAACCTGCTCTTCGCGCGCAACGGCCCGCTCTACACCGGGAAATACGACACCGAGTGGTCGACCGACACGTTCGGCCCGGACCCGGACAACGAGGCGCTCTGGAGCGGAAAGTTCATCCCGCCCAAGGGTGCCAACACGTCCTGGATCGACGACCCGACGATCAACGAGACGAGCTCGGCCCAAGTGCGGACCTTCGACCGCGCCAAGCGGAAAGCGCTCGTTCAAAAGGAAGAAGCGCGAATCCACGAACTCGTTCCGGCTATCTTCCTCTATTGGGAGAACGCCTACGCCGCATACAACGACGATTTGAAGAACTACAAGCCAGCACAGTACATCGCCAGCTCCTGGAACGCTTGGGAATGGGAGATTTAGCGGGGCGGGCGGCCTAGATGCCGCTCGTCTTCGACGCGAAACCGAGGGCGCGCGTAACGTTACGCTGCCGTCCGGCCGAACGCGGCGTCCTCTCCTGGAACACGACCGCGCCGGATGGCTCGCTCGCATTTCGGATCCGCTATGCGGACGAGTCGTGGAGCGACCTGCTCCCGTACGTCCGCTGGTCGAACGCGCTGCGCATCTCGCTCGGCGGGAGCGACGAGCGCGCGCGGATCGAGGTCGACGAGCTGCTCACGAGCGAGCCGTTCACCGCGCTCGAGGTCCATTCGAACGCGACGCTCGAAGGGCTGGCCCTCGCGACGCCGCCGAAGCGCGACGCCGACGGCGAGGTTCTGGCACCGATCGAGCTCAACGTCCCCAAACTCTCGCAATACGTCGGCGATCCCGGACGCGGCTGGTGCAGCCCGGCCTCGCTCGCGATGCTCCTCCAAGCACAAGGGATCCATACCACCGTCGGTGAGGCGGCGCGCGCGACGTTCGACGATGCGTACCACGGGACCGGGAATTGGGCGTTCAACGTCGCGTACGCGAGCCGGTTCGGGTTGCGCGCGTTCGTCGCGTACCTGAAAGATCTCGCGCACGCGCGACGTTTTCTCGCCGCCGGCGTCCCGCTCGCGCTCTCTTTTTCGTGGAAAGAGGGCGAGCTCGACGACGCGCCGCTCCCCGAGTCGGACGGCCACGTCGCGGTCTTGCGCGGCTTCGACGCGCACGGCGATCCGGTACTGAACGATCCGGCGCAGCCATTGATCCGCGTCGTCTACAAACGTGCCGCGTTCGAGCGCTTGTGGCTCGAGCACGGCGGCGTCGCTTACGTGATCGCTCCGCCGGAGATTCCCACGGTTCAGCTCGCCAACCGGTGAGGGCGCAGCCGCAAGGCCGCGTCGCTGCGAGCGGCGACGCCGCCGCGTCGGCACCGTTGCATCTGGTCCTGGTCGAGCCGCTGATCCCGCCCAACACCGGGAACGTCGCGCGCTTGTGCGCCGCGACCGGATGCGCGCTCCACCTGGTCGAGCCGCTCGGCTTCTCGATCGACGACCGCGAGCTCAAGCGTGCCGGGCTCGATTATTGGGAACACGTCACCGTCGTGGTCCACCGATCGC
>JAFAMS010000326.1 GCA_019233165.1 Vulcanimicrobiota bacterium
GTTCGACCAGGCGCGTGACCTCGTTGCCCGTGATGTACGCGCCCTGCGCGCGAATGGGCTTAGGCGCATCGATCGGCAGATAGAGCATGTCGCCGCGCCCGAGCAGCCGCTCCGCGCCGGCCATGTCGAGAATCGTGCGTGAATCCACCTGCGAGCTGACGGCGAACGCGATGCGCGAAGGAATGTTGGCCTTGATCAGCCCGGTGATGACGTCGACCGACGGCCGCTGCGTCGCAACGATCAGATGAATGCCGGTCGCGCGCGCGAGTTGCGCGAGACGCATGATCGTCGTCTCGACTTTCGCCGGGGCGACGAGCATAAGGTCCGCGAGCTCGTCGATGATGATGACGACGTAAGGAAGCTGCTCGCCGGGATACTTTGCGTTGTATTCTTCGATCTTGCGGACGCCGGCGCGCGCGAAGCGCTCGTAACGCTCGTCCATCTTCTTCGTCATGTCGTAGAGCGCGCCGGCCGCCATCCGCGCGTCGGTTATGACGTCGGTGACGAGGTGCGGGATCCCGTTGTAGACGGCGAGCTCGACCCGTTTGGGGTCGACCATCAGCAGTTGGACTTGCTTGGGAGTCGCCGAGACGAGAAGCGAGGCGATAATCGTGTTGAGGCAGACGCTCTTTCCGCTGCCCGTAGCGCCGGCGACGAGCAAGTGCGGCATCTTCCCGAGATCGCCGATGACCGGCCGTCCGGTAATGTCTTTGCCGAGCGCCATCGCGAGCGGCGGAATCGTCCCGCGTTGCGGGAGCGCCTCGAGGATCTCTTTGATCGAGACGATCGAGACGGTCGCGTTCGGGACCTCGATCCCGACCGCCGATTTTCCGGGGATCGGCGCCTCGATTCGCACCGACGTCGCCGCAAGCGCGAGCGCGATGTCGTCGGCGAGCGACGAGATGCGGGCGATCTTGACGCCGCGCTCGGGGCGCAGCTCGTAGCGGGTGATCGCCGGACCGCGCTCGATGTGCGTAACCTTCGCGCCGACGCCGAAGCTCGCGAGCGTATCCTCGAGCAGCGTCGCCCGGCTCGCGTCGTCGCTCTTCTGCACTTGCGGCGGATCGAAAATCCCCAGATCCGGCAAGCGATATTCTGCCGCTATCCCACTGGGCGGGATGTACTCGGCGCGCTCTTCTTCGTCCTCACGCTCCGCGTCGTCGAGCTCTTCCTCTTCCTCTTCTTCGTCTTCTTCGTCTGGTTCGTCTTGTTCGTCTTCGAGCGGCTCACCGGAATCGTGCAGTACGACCGGCTCGATCGTAGTCGGCGTCGGCGGCGGGACGATCGTATCGACGATCGTGTACGACGGGAGCGGGACGATCGGTGCCGGCCGTTCCTCTTCGCGCCGGGGCTCGGCGTCGATCTCCGGAAGATGGAACGCCTCGCGCAGCGTCTTCGGCGCCGCCACCGGCTCGGGCGGCTTGCGCTCGCGTTCGCGCATGCGCGCGCGCAGCGCGTTTGCGCGCGCGATCGTCCAACCGATGGCGCGCTTCACCGAAACGTTCGTCACCCAAACCGTCAATGCCAGCGCCGCGAGGACGATGACGATCGATGCCCCGAGGTCGCCGAAGAGCAAGCGCAGCGCGTTCCAGAGTTGCGTCCCCGCAAACCCGCCGAGCGGGCCATAGATCGCGCAGACGATCAGAAAATAGCCGACCGCCGCGCTTCCCAGGACCGCGATCATCCTCGGGACGTTGATCTCGAGAAAAACGATCGCGCCGAAGAGCGCGACGAGGAGCGGAAAATAGCCGGCCGCGAGGCCGAAGAGACCTTGGAGGGTCCACGCGACGAACCCGCCGAGGACGCCGGCGCGAGGGGACGGCAGGACTAGCGCGATCCCGAGTAAGACCGCGAGCCCAAAAGCTGCGATTCCGACTAGCTCGTAGTTGAGCCGCGACCTCGCCGCCGGTTTCCGGCGAACGCGAGACGACATTGTCCCCAGGGTTCTGCGGGCCGCGGAGGGACGCCTACGCCGCAATCAGCGCGATCCCGGCGAGGGCCAGGCCGACCCCGGCCCACTGCACCCGGATCAACCGCTCGTGCAGAACGAGCGCCGCGAGCGCGACGGTCGCGGCCGGATAGAGCGACGAGAGCACGACGACGACCGAGAGCAACCCGCTTCGCGTCGCCAACACGTACAACACGTTCGCGACCATGTCGAGGGAGCCGCATGCAAGCACCGTTCCGAGCGTCGCGCGGGGAATCGCAAGCGTGCGGCCCGTCGAAACCGCAATCGTCGCCAAGACGCCGATCGACGCGAAGCGAGCGCTGACGAGCGGCGCTAGACCTGCGGCGCGGTCGATCGTCCCGAGCACGATGAAGAACCCGCTCAAGAACAGCCCGGAGGCGATCGCTTCTGCAACCCCTGCGGGGAGGCCGAAACGCCGGTCGACCTTGATCATCCCCGGCTCGTCCGGCGTGAGG
>JAFAMS010000387.1 GCA_019233165.1 Vulcanimicrobiota bacterium
GCGTACTCCATCGCGCTGGGCCGCTTTGATGAGGGACGCCGCTACGCGGGCGAGGCGCTGATCCTTGCGCGACAGACCGCAACACGTCGCCTTCTCGCGTGGGCGATGCAG
Source organism: Vulcanimicrobiota bacterium (assembly GCA_019233165.1). Taxonomy (GTDB): domain Bacteria; phylum Vulcanimicrobiota; class Vulcanimicrobiia; order Vulcanimicrobiales; family Vulcanimicrobiaceae; genus JAFAMS01. The sequence continues at coordinate 112 of JAFAMS010000387.1, forward strand.
CATCTGGCCGCGGCCGCAATCTTGGGTGCCGATCCACAGACGACCTCGGCAGTGCGCCTCCTCGGGTTTGTCGATCAGGTCGTGATGCAGTTGGTCTCTTCCCGGCCGCCGACCGAGCAGCGCGAATACGATCGGGTACTGTCTGCCCTGCACGGGACGTTTGGAGAAGATGAGCTCGCGAAGCTCAGGGCGTCGGGCGAAGACTTGTCGGAAGATCAAGCCGTCGAGATCGCGCTCAAGCTGTCAGCTGGAGCTCCGGAAGCCCCAAGCTGAAAAGAGCCGTCCGTTCCGCGGGCGTCGTCATCAGTGCGGTTGCGAGGCGACCGAGCAATGAGACCGACGTCCGTATTGTCGCTCCGGACTCAAGCATCGAGTACCACTCGCGCGTCACCCCGACGTGCTCGGCAATCTCTTCTTGCGTAACGCGCCTGCCCACGCGTGAAGGGAGCCGCTTATGCGGTCCGAGTGCCTCGGCCTCCGGCTGGATCCGGCTTCTCAGGGACCTGAGGAATGCATGGAGCTCGGCGGGGTGCGCCTCACAACGTCCTTCGTACCTCATGTCCGCAGCATAGCGACCGAGCTGCCGGCAAACCACGGACGGTTCCCCGTACAGTTGCCGGGAAGCCCCCCGGCCCGCTTCGGGCGTCCGGCGAAAACGTAAAGTGACGCTTCGCAGACAGTAGCAACCGCGCATTATACGCTCCGTCTACAGCACCCGAACGGAGCGTCCCCGATGCACGCAACAGTAAATTCTATTGAGGCAATTCAGGCGATGCTCCGTCGGGGGCTCGCCCCTCTTACGGAAGATCCGAATGCCCTCGTGGCACTCGGTTTCGTGCGCGCCTATCCGCAGATCCGCAGCGGCTACGAGTCGACGATCTGGGAGCGAGCGATCGATCTGCCCGTTGCGGCGGATGGTCGCCGCAGGATGGCTCGCCAGCGCGCATATCTGGTGTCGCAAGACGGAGATTCTTAGCCGTGCAACAGAACGAGCGCTCGACGAACCGGGCGTGGCTCGGCGAATTCTTGCGTTCGCGAAGAGCGCGGTTGTTGCCCAAAGACTTTGACTTTCCGGTTGTGAAGCGGCGGCGGACGGAGGGCCTTTTACGCGAGGAGGTCGCGCAACTAGCGGGGATCTCGATCGCTTACTACACCTGGATCGAGCAAGGTCGGGAGATCAACATGTCTGCCGACGTACTAAACGCAATCGCACGCGCGTTGCGGATGAGCGAACCCGAGCGGGTGCACTTGTTTACGCTGGTTGGGATGGAGCTGCCGGAGACCGCGGCCGGATTCACGACCCTGCACCCGACCGTCGCTCATATTTTTTCCGATCCCGCTTCTCGACTGTGTGCGCTCTTACGCGATCCCTGGTTCACAGTCGTGCGCGCGACCGCCCTCGGTCGCGAGGTCTTCGGGATAGCACCCGGCGACGATCTCGATTCAAATATCCTGTACCGCTTGTTCGCGGATCTCCGTCAGCGGCGCTTGTGGGCCGATTGGGAAATCGAGGCCCACATGACCGTGGGGATGTTTCGACAAGCACTCGCAAAGCAGCCGGGATCGATCGAAGGCTTGCGTCTATTGGACGCACTTTGCGAGCTGCAAGACTTCGAACGCGTGTGGCAGGCGTACGACGTTCGGTTTCGAGCGGCGCCCGAAGAGTTCTTCCGCGACGAGCCCTGGACGCTTAACCATGCGCGCGCCGGCACGTTGCGAATTCATCGGCTCGCTGCATCGATTCCCGCCCACGTCCAGCAAACGCTCGTCATATGCAGCTCGGCGGATGCCCACACTGCGATGCAATTCGAGGCTCTGGTCGAGCAGCACGTAGATCGACCGATGGTGTACCGCGCATCGGCCTAAAGGCGCACGTGGTACTCGCACTCATATGATAAACGGCTTGGTCGTTGCGCGCCTTTGCAAGCGCTACGCTTTGCCCAAGACTTTCAAAAAGTCTGAACTAACAAAGGAGAGTAATCTATGAGCACAGTCAAGACCGCCATCGACAAGGCACGCAGCGAGGCCCAGGCGTTGGAAAAGAAGATCGAAGCCAACACCGCAAAGAGGCACGCAGAGCTTCGCGTCGAGGTCGAAAATACCGCGACCGATGCAAAACGGTTGGCAACGTCGATCAAGACGCTCGCCGACGGACAACGAGCCGACGCAAAGCAGCATCTTCGGGATGCAGCGGCGCGCCTTGAGGAAGCCGCAACGCATGCCAAGAGCGTTGCCGGCGCCTCTGAAGCCCAGCTCAGAGCTACCAATCACGCGATGTTCGATCGCGCGCAGCTTGCCCTTCAAAATATCAGCCACGCCATCGCGTTGACGCGTTCGGCGACGTCGAAGAATTAGGAGAAACTTCATGGACAACTATGTAGCAGTCGTTTTTGACACGGAAGCCCAAGCATCGGATGGCCTGCACGCGCTGTGGAACCTCGATGCTTCAGGAGACATCACGGTCCACGGCGCTGCGGTGGTTCGCCGCGACGCACTCGGACACGTCGACGTTTCAACGAAACAAACGGATCCCGGCTTGCGGACCGCAATTGGAGTCGGGGTCGGCGCCCTGATCGGTGCGCTCGTCGCCGGCCCAGTCGGTGCGACCGCCGGCGCGAAGGTCGGCTCGGCTGCCGGAATCGGAGCAGCTGCGGGCGGCCTCCTTGGTGGAACTGCGGACGTCGTAAAGTCGGGCGAGCATGAGGAAGCCGGATACGAATCCGGTTTTGTGATGCGGCCCGGCCAATCGGCAGTTCTTGCGGAGATCTCGGAAGACTGGACAACCCCGGTCGACACCGCGATGCAACGCCTGGGTGGAAAAGTCTATCGCCGTCCGAAGAGCGACGTCCGCGACGACTCCGTTTGGGGTCCGGACTACGGTTACTACCTCTATCCCTACGACTACGATCCGTACTACGCGTAGGACATCATGATTACTGATATGGCTCAAGCCCTGACCAGCAAGTGGTGGACGTTCCTACTGCGTGGAATCTTTGCGCTTGCGCTGGCAATCTTCATCTTCTCCCAGCCGAGCATCACCGGCACGGGACTGGTCTACTTGGTGGCCGCTTTCTTCATCGTGAGCGGCGCCGCCGCGGTCGTCGGCGGAGTATCGTTCACCGGAGTAGGCCAATGGTGGCTTATGATTCTGATGGGTCTGATGCAGATCGCACTCGGCATCATTATGATCACCGAGCCCGGCCTCGGCCCACTTGCCCTCGCCTACATGGTCGCGATCTACGCGATCTCGACCGGACTCATGGAAACGTCGTCAGCGATCGCCCTCCGCGGCTACATCAGCAACGAAGGCTGGTGGATTCTCCTTGGGCTGTTGACGATCGCATTCGGCATCTACGTCGCGGTTCGTCCCGACATCGGGTACGTCGCGCTCGTCTATGCCGTGGGCATCTACGCGGCAGTCGCGGCAGGCGCATTATTCGCGCTTGCATACCGGCTGAAATCAGCCGGCGACGAGCTCGCCAAAACCGGTCGCCTACGTCAGGCGGCCTGAAGGCCTCGTGCGACTCCCTTTTCGGGGTAGGCGGCATCCGCCCTTATCCCGATGAGGGAGTCGCGCGTTATTCACCGCGACCTGAGTACGAACCGCCGTCGGCGTCGCGCTGCAGAAATTTCCGAGGACGAACCTCGAAAGCGATCGCGGAGATGTTCGAGCGATCAGGTATGACCGGCGTTCATGGGATAAGAAGACGTCTGTCTCGCGCTCGCATTACGCGATACGCTGGACCGCACACCGAGTAGAAGAGAAAGGAACGTGCGGTTCAATGATATCCAGCGAACGTGAATGGCGTGCTTTTGAAGCCGCGAAGTGGGAGTCGGCGATTCAAGCTCGGGGTCTGCAACTTAACTCCCTCGATCCCGAGCAACGAAAGGCACTCGTCGACCGCTTGTGGGCAGCACTGGCGTCGCGCCTGGAATGCGGACAGAGCCTTGCCGACCACCTCGTATTTGTAGCGCGCGGGATGACGATGGCGTCCTTCCTCGTAGCGGCCTACGGAGTCGGTCAGGTCCGTGGCTTATTATTCTAGCCAATAGCCGGACAATGGTGGTGCGCGAGACTGGACTCGAACCAGCACGCCGTTGCCGGCGCTAGCCCCTCAAGCTAGTGCGTCTACCAATTCCGCCACTCGCGCATCCGGGGGCTCAGGACAGCCGAACGAATATACCCGCTACCTCATGTTGGGGTCAAGGGCGTCGCGGAGGCCGTCGCCGAGGTAGTTGATCGCGAGTACGGTGATCAGGATGCAGAGGCCCGGGAAGACGGCGGCCCACGGCGCGATCGCCATGTTCGCTTGAGCGTTGGCGAGCATGTTGCCCCAGCTCGCCGTCGGCGGCTGGATCCCGAAGCCCAAGAACGAGAGCGTCGATTCGAGGATGATGACGTTCGCGACTTCGAGCGTCGCCTGCACGATGATCGGGGCGATCGCGTTCGGCAGCAAATGCCGGAAGATGATCCGTCCGTCGTTGTTGCCGAGAGCGCGCGCCGCTTCGGCATAGTCGCGTTCGCGCAAGCTCAAGAACACGGCACGAACGATTCGCGCGACCGGCGGCCAGGTCAGGAAGCCGATGATCAGCACGATCGTCGCGAAATTCAGCGAGGCTTTGTTCGAGGTCTGGGCGACGATTGCGGTGAGGACGAGCAACAACGGAAGCAGCGGGATCGAAAGCACGACGTCCGTGATGCGCATGATGATGAAGTCGACGAAGCCGCCGTAATAGCCGGCGATCGCACCGAGGACGGTCCCGAGCGTGATCTCCATCGCGACCGCGAAGACCGCAACCGTCAGCGAGATCCGCGCGCCGAAGATCAAACGTGAAAGCAGGTCGCGGCCGTTCTCGTCGGTCCCCAGGATATGCCCCGCGATCCCCGGTGCGAGCGGATAACCCGTCCAGTGCGCTTGATCGATGTAGTTCGGGTCCCACGGCGCGATCCAGTTGGCGAGGATCGCGATCAGGATCGTGAGGCCGAAGATGACCCCACCGGCGAGCGCGAGGCGATGTCTGCGAAAGCGCCGCCACACCAAGTTCCGTTGAAGATGGAATTCATCTTCTTCCGCCGCGAGTGCGGTCGGGGCTACGGCGGTCGCCATCTCAGTTGTACTTCACCCTAGGATCGAGCCACGCATACGCGATGTCCGCGATCAAATTGAACAGCACGACCAAGAACGAGACGAGCAGCAGATACCCCATGAGGAGCGCGAAGTCGAACTGCGTGAGCGCGTTGTAGAACAGGCGCCCCATTCCCGGCCAGGCGAAGATCGTCTCGGTGACGACCGCACCGCTGACGAGGCCCGGCAGCGTCAGCGCGATGACGGTGACGAGCGGGATCAGTGCGTTCTTGAGCCCGTGCTTGAGGACGACCTGCGTGCGTGAAAGACCCTTTGCGGTCGCCGTGCGCATGTAGTCGGTGTTGATCACCTCGAGCATCGAGCTGCGCATGAAACGGCTCCACGTTGCGACGTACAGCAGCGAGAGAACCGCCGTCGGCAAGATCAGATGGAGGAGGCGGTCGTCGAACCCGCAGGCATCGGTCGAGCACATGTTCGCCGACGGCAGCTGGATCTTGTAGCCGAAGGGGAGCGGGATCCCGTAGACCGCGAACGCCAGCTGCAGC
>JAFAMS010000516.1 GCA_019233165.1 Vulcanimicrobiota bacterium
TTCAAGATCGTCAACCAGTCGGTCGAGCCGGCGCTGCGGCGTCTCGGTTACACGCCCGATCAGATCGTGGCTATCGAGACGTTCGCGAAAGGAACGAACACGCTTGAGGGCGCGCCGCACATCAACCGCGCGACCCTTAAGGCCAAAGGCTTCGACGACGAAGCGCTGGCGCGCATTGAAGGCGCGCTTCCGGGCGCGTTCGAGCTGGCGTTCGCGTTCAACCGGTTCGTGTTGGGCGACGAGTTCTGCAAAGCCAAGCTTGGGATGAGCGAGGGGCAGCTCGCCGATCTCAACACCTCGATTCTCGTCGACGTCCTCGGCTTCACGCCGGCGCAGATCGACGAAGCGTCGGATACGATTTGCGGCCGCATGACGCTGGAAGGCGCTCCATACCTCAAAGACGAGCACTTGGCGGTCTTCGACTGCGCGACGCCTTGCGGGAAGCATGGAGCGCGGTTCATCCGTCCGTTCGCGCACATCGACATGATGGCGGCGGCGCAGCCGTTCATCTCGGGCGCGCTCTCGAAGACGATCAACCTTCCGCAGAACGCGACGATCCAAGACGTCAAGGACGCATACCGCTACTCGTGGGAGCGGATGTGCAAGGCGGTCGCACTCTATCGCGACGGCTCGAAGCTCTCGCAGCCGCTCGCGACGAACGTCGATCTTGGCGGCGATCTCGAGGAAACCGAGGCGGCCGCTTACGAAACGCCGGTCAAGATCGCCGAGCGCGTCGTCTACCGGTACATCGCGAAACGGCGGCGGATGCCGGATCGCCGCGGCGGCTACACCCAAAAGGCGATCATCGGCGGGCACAAAGTCTACCTGCGAACCGGGGAGTACGACGACAACACGCTCGGCGAGATCTTCATCGACATGCACAAGGAGGGCGCCGCCTTCCGCAGCTTGATGAACAACTTCGCGATCGCGGTCAGCCTCGGGCTGCAGCACGGCGTCCCGCTGGAAGAGTACGTGGAAGCGTTCACCTTCACGCGCTTCGAGCCGAACGGGCCGGTCGTCGGGCACGAGAACATCAAGATGGCGACCTCGATCCTCGACTACATCTTCCGCGAGCTCGCCGTCAGCTATCTCGGACGCTACGACCTCGCGCAAGTGCAGCCGTCGATGGCCGTCGACGCGATGGGCGCCGAACCCGAATACGTCGCCGAGGAAGAGGTCGAGGTGCGCTACGCCGAGCCGAAGCCCGTCGCGATCGAAGACAAGCTGCATCCGAAGAGCACCCATCTGCGAACCGCACTCGAGCCTCCGCGCGCAGCGCCGCCGCCGGCTCCGGCGAGTCCGCCGAGCCCGCAGCAACCGCTCGCGCGGCACGGCGACGGTAACGGGAACGGTTCGTCGCGCGTCGGCATCGCGACGGTCAGCCGAACCGAAGCCTCGCGGATTGCGGTCGCGAAAGGCTACAGCGGTGACGCCTGTAACGAGTGCGGCCAGTTCACGCTCGTCCGCAACGGAACGTGCCTGAAGTGCGACTCCTGCGGCGCGACGAGCGGCTGCAGCTAGCGACTACGGATTCCCGCTCCCGCCCGACGCGCCGTAGACTTGACCAGTCGAATAGCTCGACTCGGCCGAGGCGAGCTCGACGTAGATCGACGCGAGCTCGGCGGGTTGCCCCGGCCGTCCGTACGGCGTCTCCTCACCGAAGGTAGGGAGCTTCGACGTAGGCTGTCCGCCGCTGACTTGGAGCGGCGTCCAGATCGGCCCGGGCGCGACCGCGTTCACGCGAATCCCCTGCTTGGCGAGCTGCTTCGCCAGCGATTTCGTGAATGCGACGATCGCGGCTTTGGTTTGAGCGTAATCGAGCAGGTTCTCGGACGGCGCGTACGCTTGAACCGACGCCGTGTTGACGATCGCGCTCCCCGGCTGCATATGCGGGATCGCGGCTTTGCTCAGCCAGAACATCGCGTAGACGTTGGTCTTGAATGTGGCGTCAAAGTCTTCGCTCGAAAGCTGTAGGATCGAATCGCGCGATTGCTGACGCGCAGCGTTGTTGACCAGAATGTCGATACCGCCCAGCCCCGAGACGGTGCGCTCGACGAGCCCTCGACAAAAAGCCTCCGTGCGAATGTCGCCCGGAAGCGGAAGCGCCCGTCGGCCCGCAGCGCGAATCAGCTGGACGACTTCGCGCGCGTCGCTCTCTTCCGCCGGCAAATAGCCGAATGCAACGTCTGCACCTTCGCGCGCGAATGCGATCGCTGCAGCGCGCCCCATGCCGGAGTCGCCTCCCGTGATCAGTGCGCGACGTCCCGCAAGGCGGTTCGAGCCGCGATAGCTCGCTTCGCCGTGGTCGGGGCGCGGCTGCATTCTGTTCGCCAATCCCGGCCACGGCTGCGACTGCTCGGGAAAAGGCGGACGCGGATATGCGTCGAGCGGGTTGCGTTTGATCGTCTGGGGTGGCTGCGCCCCGTTGAACGTTTCCGCGAGTGCGGGTTGGGACGTCGCCGCGAGCGCTGCGGCGACGCCAAGCTCCCCGACGAACCGGCTGCGGCTTCGTCTCGAATTGTGGGCATCCATAGACGCCGCTATTCCCGCGCCGGCAAACCCTCACGCACCCTTGCTTATACTCGTGACCTAGTACCAACCGGGAACGCGGTCGAGCCCCACGATGCCCACCCCAGGACCGTTCCTCGGAGCCCGACGCAAGTGCTTGGCGCCGTGAAAAACATCATCTGCAG
>JAFAMS010000527.1 GCA_019233165.1 Vulcanimicrobiota bacterium
CGCGTCGAGTACGACGTCGAGTGCCGTCAGATCGCCGGCGAAGTCGCCGGTAAGGCATTCGACCTTCGCGCCGGGCGCCTTCTTGTGAATCGCGCGCACGGTGTTGGCGAAGATCGCCGCGCCGCCGTCGGCGAGATCGTCGCGATCGACCGCGGTCAGCACCAAATACTTCCAGCCGAGCTCGGCGACCGCGGCGGCGACGCGCTTGGGTTCGAGCCAATCGACCTCGCCGTTCGGCGAGCCGGTCTTGACGTTGCAGAAGTGGCAGCCGCGCGTGCACGTGTCGCCGAGGATCATGATCGTTGCGGTTCCCGCGCCCCAGCACTCGCCGATGTTCGGGCACATCGCTTCTTGGCAAACCGTGTGCAGCTCGAGGCGCTTCACCTCGCCGAGCAAGTGCGAATACGTCTCGCCATGCGGCAACCGCACCTTGAGCCACGGCGGCTTACGCAGCGCCTCGGGTGTCATCCCGAGCGTAGCGCCGCCAGGCGCGAAGTCGAGGGACCAGCCGAAATCCCAAGATCGAAGATTGCATCGAGCTCTTGCAGCAAAACGTCCTTCGCTTCGTCGTACGAAACGGTTCGGCCCATCTCGCGGCTCAGCGACGTGATCCCGCGATCGGTCAGCCCGCACGGATTGATCAGACGATCGTAATCGAGCTCGGTCGAGGCGTTGAGCGCGATCCCGTGCAGCGACGTCATCTTTTGCACCGCAAGCCCGATCGCGCACATGCAATTCGTCCCCACCCAAACGCCGGCGTGCTCGCGCCAGCGCTCGCCTTCGATCCCGTAGCGGCGGCAGACGCCGAGGACCGCCTCTTCGAGCTTCCGCACGAGCGGGACGACCTCGCGAAAGCGCGGGAGCTTGAGGATCGGGTACACCACGACTTGACCCGGCCCGTGATACGTCACATCGCCGCCGCGCTCGATCTCGTAGAGCTCGACGCCGCGCGCGGCGAGCGCCTCGCGCGGGACGATCACGTTCGCGGTCTTCCCTTGCCGGCCGAGCGTGACGACGGGCTCGTGCTCGACGACGATCCAAGTATCCGGCGCTTCGCCGGAGGCGACGGCGGCATGGATCGATCGCTGGAGATCCCAGATCTCCTTATACGAGCGCCGTCCGAGGTCGAGGAGTCGCGCCTGCGTCTTACACCCCCACCGGTTGCTTCGCCGGCTTCGGGTTGAGGATGTGGATCGCTTTCCCGTGCATCGCTTCCGCGGCGTCCATGATCGACTCCGTGAGCGTCGGATGCGGATGGATCGAGAGACCGATGTCCTCGACGGTCGCGCCCATCTCGAGCGCGATCACGCCCTCACCGATCAGCGATTCCGCTTGCGGCGCGACGATGTGCATCCCGAGCAGAAGGTCGCTCTTCGCGTCCCCGACGAGCTTGATGAGTCCGTCGGTCTCGTTCATCGTGCGTGCGCGGCCGCTCGCCTGAAGCGGGAACTTTCCGATCCGCACGGTGTAACCGGCAGCCTTCGCTTCCTCTTCGGAGAGTCCGACCGTCGCGACTTCGGGATCCGTGTAGACGCAGTTCGGAATCGCTACCGGATCGAATGCGGCCGACTTCTCGCCGGAGATCGCTTCGGCGGCGACGACGCCTTCTTTCATCGCTTTGTGCGCGAGCAGCGGCGCGCCGGTGATGTCGCCGATCGCATAGATCCCGTCGACCGCGGTCTTGCGGCGTGCGTCGACGGCGATGAATCCCTTCTCGTCGGTTTTCAAACCGGCGGCTGCAAGGTTCAGCGCGTCGGTGACCGGACGGCGTCCGACGGCGACCAGCGCCATCTCGAACTCCTTGGTCTCGTCTTTTCCGCCGGTCGCTTCACCGTTGATCGTTACTTTGACGCCGGCGCCTCCCTTTGCGAGCGTCTTCACGCTCGTGTTGAGGGCGAAGTCGATCCCCTGCTTCTTGAGGATGCGCTGCAGCGTCTTGGAGATTTCGAGATCGGTTCCCGTCAGGATCTGCGGCATCATCTCGACGACGAGCACCTGCGCTCCCAGACGCGTGTACACCGTCGCGAACTCGAGCCCGATCACGCCGCCGCCGATCACGAGCATCGACTTGGGGATCTTTCGCATCCGCACCGCATCGTCGGAGTTGACGATGGTCTCGCCGTCGCGCGGCCAGGCTTTGACGTCGACCGGCGCGCTGCCGGTCGCGATCACGACCGCCTGCGCCGTATACGTGTCGGTCCCGCCGTCTTTCTTTTTCAGTTGAATCTTGTTCTTCGAAACGAACGAGGCCTCACCGTACGCAAACGTTACGCCGTTCGCCTTGAACAACGTGTTGACGCCGCCGACGTTCGCCTTGACGACCTCGCCGGCGAATTTGGCGACGCCTTCGCGATCGATTTGCGGCTTGGCCACGGTAATGCCGAGGCTCGCGGCGTGATCGATCTGACGCGTCACCTCGCCGACGTGGAGCAGCGCTTTCGTCGGAATGCAACCCCAGTTGAGGCAAACGCCGCCGACCTCGTCCCGGTCGACGCAGACGACCTTCTTCCCGAGCTGCGCGAGCCGGATCGCGGCGTGATAGCCTCCGGGTCCGGCCCCGATGACGACTGCATCGACGGTTTGATCTGCCACGTTTTCTCCTGTCTGCGGCGCGTTCGCGTCCCGTAACGTTCGCTACGGTCTCGCTTTCCCTTATACCATCCAATTCGGGGAAGATTTGCGGGCCGTCCGCGGAATTGGATGGCAATGCGCCATATTGGATGGCCCGAGATTGCCGCCCGACTCGACCGCGACAGCATCGTGCCGATCTACCGTCAGATCTACGAGACCTTGCGCGAGCAAATTCTCACCGGTGCGCTCCCCGAGTCGACGCGGCTTCCGCCGGAGCGGACCCTCGCCTCGATCCTCGACGTCAACCGTTCCACGATCGTCCACGCCTATCGGGACCTCGTCGCGGACGGGCTGATCGAGCAGCGCGTCGGCTCCGGGTCGCGCGTGGCATCGCCGCTTCCGGTGAGCTCGGGGGAGCGGCAGACCGGCGTCCCCTGGTGGGTGACGCTTCCCCCGTGGAGAGTCGGCGAGTTCCCCGCGATTCTCGGCGAGCTGGCCGCCTCCCAGG
>JAFAMS010000102.1 GCA_019233165.1 Vulcanimicrobiota bacterium
TGGGTGCCGATTACGTCGGCGTCGGCTCGATGTATCCCACCGCCTCCAAGGCGGACGCCGGTCCGCCAATCGGCCCGGCAGGCGTCCGCGCGGTGGTCGAGGCGGTCCGTATCCCGGTCGCTGCGATCGGCGGGATCACGCTCGAGCGAATCCCCGAGGTCCGTGCGACCGGTGCTGCGATGGCCGCGGTGATCACCGCGATCTCACGCGCCAAAGACCGTCGCCTTGCGGCGCGGGCGCTCGTCGAGGCTTGGGACGCTGCGGCGTGACGGTTCTTTGCTCGATCGGGACGACGCATCCGTGGAATCTCGCGGGGATCGGGCTCGACGCGCGGGTTGCCGCGCGACTGCGAGCGCGTCACGTTGCGGTCGTCGCCGGCGTGAGCGCGCAAGAAGGCGGCGCCTGGGATCGCGCACCGGTCGCTCCCGCGCTGATTCAATCGCAGATGACCGCAGTTCGCGCGGCCGGGATCGATGCAATCAAGATCGGCGCCCTCCTTGCGACGGAAAGCGTCGACGCGGTCGTTGCCGGGCTTCGTGCAGACGACCCTCCGATCGTCTGCGATCCCGTGATCGCCGGCTCCCAAGGACACATCTTTGCCGACGACGCTACGATCGAGGCGTTACGGCGGACGCTCTTTCCGCGCTGCGCGCTCGTGACGCCGAACCTCGCAGAAGCATCGCGCCTGTGCGGCTTCCCGGTCAACGATCGCGCGACGATGGCGGGTGCCGCACACACGCTCGTCGAGCGTGACGGCGCCGCAGCGGCGCTCGTAACCGGCGGACACCTCGCGTGCGACGACGCCACCGACGTGCTCTACGCCGGCGGAAAAACGATCGAATTCTCGGGACCGCGCATCGACGGGACCATGCGCGGAACCGGCTGCGCGCTCGCGACGGCGATCGCGATCGGCCTCGGTCGAAAACAGTCGCTCGGCGAGGCAATCGAACGCGGCCGCGCGCTCGTGCGCGAAGCGCTCGAGCATGCGAGCGAGTGGAGCGGGCAACGGGTATGGCCGTGGTAGCCAGCGAACCGCACGCGGACTCATGACGGCGACTGCTGCGAAAACTGCGACGAAAACGCGCGTGATGTCCGGGATGCGCCCGACGGGACGCTTGCACCTCGGCCATTTGGTCGGCGCGCTCACGAACTGGGCGGAGCTCTCGCGCACCGCCGATGCGTTCTTCGAGATCGCCGATCTCCACGCGTATACGACCCAGTACCAGCAGCCCCACGAGATCCGTGCCGCACGCGAAGAGATGGTGCGCGATTGGCTCGCGGCAGGCGTCGATCCAGATACCTCGACGATCTACCTGCAATCTGGGATCCCCGAGATCAGCGAGCTGCACGTTCTTCTCTCGATGGTGACCCCGGTCTCGTGGCTCGAGCGAACGCCGACCTACAAGGAACAGATCGAGGCGCTGGGCGCCGACGTAGCGACGTACGGGTTCCTCGGATACCCGCTCTTACAGCTCTGCGACATCGCGATCTTTCGTGGAGAGAAAGTTCCGGTCGGACGCGACCAAGTAGCGCACCTCGAGCTCGCACGCGAGATCGTCCGTCGTTTCAATCGTTTCTACGGTGAGACGCTCGTCGAGCCGCATCCGCTGCTCACCGAATTCCCCGCAGTCCCCGGAACCGACGGACGGAAGATGTCCAAGTCGTATGGGAACGCGATCGAGATCGCCGACGACGAAGACACGACCGCAAAGGCCGTGCGCTCGATGTTTACCGATCCGCAGAAATTGCGCCGTAACGATCCCGGCAGGCCCGAGATCTGTCCGGTGTATGCGCTGCACCACATCGCCAACGAGCCGCGGACGCCGTGGATCGCGGAGAATTGCCGCACCGGCGCCCTCGGCTGCGTCCAATGCAAAGGCGAGCTCGCCGAGAAGCTCAACGCGTATCTGCGCCCGATCCGGGAGCGCCGCGCTTCCTTCGACGACGCCACAATCCGCCGCATCATCGCGGAGGGTACCGACAAGGCGCGACACATCGCCGCCGCGACGCTGCGCGACGTCAAACGGGCGATGCATTTGGCGCAGTAACTAGCGCGCGTACTTCGGGATTGCTTCGCGCATCCGCTCGAGCGCGAGCGTGATATTCTCGACCGAATTCGCGTACGAGAAGCGCAGATAACCGCCGCCCGCCTCGCCGAAGCAGGAGCCGCCGAGGCACGCGACGCCGGCCTCCTCGAGCAAGAACCTCGCGAGGTCTTTGTCGTCGTGCGTGATCGCCTTGACGTTCGGGAACGCGTAGAAGGCGCCGTGGGGCGTCTTGCAGCTCATCCCTTCGATCGAGTTGAGGCCCGCGATGATCGCATCGCGGCGCTCCTGGAAGATTCGCGTCATGCGTTGCACGGGCTCGTCCGGACCGCCGAGGGCCGCCAGCCCGGCGCGCTGCACGAAGGTGGCAACGCACGAAAACGTGTTGTTATTGAAAAGCGCGACGGTGTGGGCGAGCCCTTCAGGCATGATCCCGTATCCGAGCCGCCAGCCGGTCATCGCATACGCTTTCGAAAAACCGTCGATGACGATCGTGCGGTCGCGCATCCCGTCGAGCTCGGCGATCGAGATGAATTTCCCGTCGTAGAGATTCCGGCAGTAGATCTCGTCGGAGATGACGATGAAACCCCACTTTTGCGCAAGCTCGGCGACGACGCTCAAGTTCTCGCGCGTGAGGACGCCGCCGGTCGGATTCTGCGGCGAGTTGATGACGACGACTTTGGTGCGATTCGTGACTCTTGACGCCAGCTCGTCGAGATCGAGCTGCCACTCGCTCGATTCCCGCAACGCGACCGGGACTAGGATCGCTCCGAGGTACGACGCGCACGAGGCGTATGCCGGATAACCGGGATCGGCGGCGACCATTTCGTCGCCGGGATCGAGCAGCGCCGAGAGCGTGTTCCAGATGATCGGCTTGCCACCCGGGCCGACGACGACGTTCTCCCGCTTGAACGGCGCGATCCCGCGCAAGCGCGCCGCATACTCCGCGATCGCATCGCGCAGCTCCGGGATCCCGGCGGATGGCGTGTAATGCGAGTAGTTTTGCTCGATCGCTTCGATGCCGGCCCGCTTGATATGCTCGGGCGTATCGAAATCCGGTTCGCCGATCTCCAAGTGAACGATGTGCCGGCCGGCTGCCTCGAGCGCACGCGCGCGCGCCAAGACTTCAAACGCCGATTCGCTTCCCAGACGGGAGACGGCGTCGCAGAGGAGGTCGGCGTGATGGGCGGCGGCGAGCGATGTCATGGGGCCGGTTTCTCCGTATCCAAGTACCCGCCTTCCGAACGTAGCGAACGTGCAATGTTGTCCGCAGGGAGCGAATGTTTCGATCGAAAGCTCGATGCATGCTTGAGATCGACGTCGTCCTCGACCCCGAGGCGAAGCTGAACGTCGGCGAGCGCTCCTCGCTCCGCATTGCGGTCGCGGATCCGCTCTCCGATCGAGCGGCTCCGACGCTCGTTCGCGTGGGAATTCCCTCGACGCTCGTCGCGATCTCCGTCTCGCCGTTTCTTCGCCGATGTGACGGCCGCGAGCTGGAGTTTGCACTTCCTGCCCCGTTGCGCGGCGAACGGAGCGCGATCGAGATCGACGTGTATGCTTGTTCGCCCGGAACGCTGCCGATCGCCCTCGTCGTTGAAAACGACGGCGAAACGACGCGCCGGGAGCTGACGCTTTCGGTCGAGGCGCACGCCGCGTTCGCTCCGGAGGCAAACCGCTTCGAGCTGTTCGCGTGCGAAGCCGAAGCGGGGACCTTCGTGGAAGGGCGCGCGATCGTCACGAACACGGGGCGCGCGGCCGCGACCGTCGAGTCGGTCTCCGTGAGCTCCCCGCTCGAAGACGTCGGCGTAGAGCAGCCTTGCGGGCGCCTCGCTCCGCAAGAGCGACTCGTCCTTCGCGTCCGCGGACGCGTACCGGAGAACGCGATCGACGGGACGGTCTTGAGCGTTGCGGCGACGGCTCGAATCGACGGCACCGAGCACGCCGTCGGGAGTGCGCAACTCGTCGCGCGCAGCCGTCCGCATCTCGATGCAACGCTCGAGCGCGGGCCTACCGATTGGCATCTCCGAATCGCGAATTCGGGCGGCGCCCTCGCCGAGCACGCGGTCGTCGAGTTCGATCGAGCCGTAAGCGTTCCGTTCGCGCGCTTGACGATCGCCGGGCTCGGCGCGCGCAGCGAATTCGAGATCATTTTCCCGGCGCAGGAGCCGAACGCACGCGGACGGCTGCGATGGGACGAAGAGGAGAGGGAATTCGCTTCGGGCACACCGGCGGTCGCGCCCGCGCCCCGGCGCAGCCGGCTCGATCCCGCGGTGATCGCGCA
>JAFAMS010000200.1 GCA_019233165.1 Vulcanimicrobiota bacterium
CTCGGCGGTCCGCAGGGTGCGCTCGGACTCGCGCCAGGCTTCGGAGATCATGTGCTCCGAACGGCGCGATGCCTCGTGAGTCGCGCGGTCGCGAATCCCTCCTGAGGCGTTCTCGGCTTCCTCTACCTTGGCGCGCGCCGTCTCGACGGCTTGCTTCGCCTCATCGCGCCGGCGCTCGCGCGCGGCGATCTCTTCGTTCTTCGCCTCGGTTGCGGCTTGCAACGAGGGGATGAGGTACTTGCGGTAACCCCACACGATGATCGCCGCAAATGCAACTGCCGCGACGACCTGGCTCCAAAGCGCGATCGCGTCGTAGTTCACGACGACATCACCGTTTCCGCCGCTCGCCGGGAGCCATCGCCCGCGCTACCATGACGTCTGCGAGCTCCTTGACGAGCACGTCTTCCCGCGCCCGCGCGCTCTTCAGCTCGGCCTCGACGGTCTGGTGCGCGTCTGCAATGAGCCGCGCAGCCTGTTCCTGCGCCATCGCGCCGATCCGATCGACTTCGGATTGCGCTTCGGCGAGGATCTTCGCCGCATGCCGGCCGGCCTCGCGATGCGCTTCGAGGCTGCGTTCGTCGGCACGCTGCAGGAGCTCGTGCTCCCGGCGCAGTGCTTCCTCGTACTCCGCCTGCACGGAGTCGATGTACGCGCGACGCACCTGCAGCGCCCGTGCCGCCGGCCTGATGTAGACCACGTTCAAGATCCAATAGAAGATGAAGAAATTGAGGATCTGGATCCAAAACGTGCCGTCGAGCGTAAGAAACACTAGTGGCCCATTACGGCTTTGAGCACGACCGGTATTCCGGCCGGCGCGCCGCTGACGACGAAGAAGAGATACAATCCCAGACCCAGCCCGATGATCGGGAACGCTTCCAAGACGCCGACGCCGAGGAACATGAACGTGAAGATGTTCGGGCGCGCTTCGGGTTGACGCGCGATCGCTTCGACGGCCTTCGACGAGACGATTCCGTCGCCGACTGCCGAGCCGAAGGCGACGGCCGCGACGATCAGCGAGAAGCCGATCACGACCGAGGACAAGAGCAGACTCTCTGAGCTCAAAGGGATCCTAACCTTTCTTGATTGCTAGTGCTCCTCGGCACTCGCCAAGGACATGTACACGATCGAGAGGAGCGTGAAGACGAACGCCTGCAGCGTCCCGATGAAGAAGTTGAAGAATTGCACGAAGAACGGCCCGATCGCCGCGAGCAGCGAGAGATCGACGGGACCGATCCGCACGCCCGACTTGATGATCTGCACGATCACGTAGATCAGCAGCTCCCCGACGAAGATGTTGAAAAATAAACGAAGGGAGAGCGTTACCGGGCGCGCCAGGTCTTCGATGACGTTGAGCGGGAGCAAGAACACGAAGGGCTGCGCGAGATGCTTGAAGGCGCCGACGCCGCCGCGCGCGATCGCTACGATCCAAATGCCCAGGTAGACGATGACGGCGTAAGCAGCCGTCGTGTTCAGATCGGCGGTCGGCGAGCCGCCGAACGGCAGCCCGAGCTGCTTGAACGGAAAAAAGCCGATCTGATTGAGCACGAAAATGAAGATGAAGATCGAGACGAACACCGGAACGAAGCGCTCGCCGCGCCGTCCGATCGTCCCGACCGCCAGGTCGCCGAGCCACGTCACCAGATTCTCCATGGTCGATTGCGGCCGCCGCACTTCGCGGGGCGATCGGTACGATGCACCCAGCCAAGCGAAGAACGCGAGCAGCAGCACCATCACTCCCCACGTCGTGATCAACGTGTCGGAGTGCACCTCTCCTACGATCGGCCAATGCCAAATTGGGTGCTCGCCGATTTGTTCTTCGTTCATTACCCTGTGCTATCTCTGTGCTGCGATCTCTCTGCGCACCGCCAGCGCGTAGAGCGTCAGCGGCGTAAAGAATCCGGCAAAGTACAACCCCATTCCCCACACGGGACCTATCGCTGCGGTGACCACCGGGACGGCGCCGAATGCGAAGACGCGCAGGATGCTGCTCCGGGCATGCGCGCCGGCTCTCGACCCCAAGTCCCCGAGCCGCTCGTTGGCGCCCATCAGCAGCATCGAATATAGGATGCCGCAGCCGACGCCGATGAGAAGATCCAGACCAAGAACCGGGAATCGAGCCGCCGCCAGCGCGGCGGCGGGCACGACAAGGAGAAGCGAACTGACGCAGACAGACCGTTTGCGAGCGTAGTACACGCGCATTTCGGCCTCCGCACCGGCGGGACTCGGGTTAGGCTCGCCTCGGAGCCAACCCTCCTCGATTTTTGTCGGCATCACGCCGCATCGGCGATGAACGGCTGCGGCGGGACCGCGCCGCGAAGCCGGGCCAAAAGCCACTGCACGATCCGCTCGGCCGCGCGTCCGTCGCCGTAGGGATTGCTCGCATGCGCCATACGCGCGTAATGCGCGTCGTCTTGGAGAAGCCGCTGCACGGCTGCGACGACGGCGTCGGGGTCGGTCCCCACCAGCTCGAGCGTCCCGGCGCGGATCCCCTCCGGACGCTCGGTCTCGTTGCGCATGACCAGGACGGGCTTGCCCAGGATCGGGGCTTCCTCTTGAAGCCCGCCTGAATCGGTCAGGACGAAACGCGCGCGACG
>JAFAMS010000199.1 GCA_019233165.1 Vulcanimicrobiota bacterium
TGCAGCGTGTGAAGCGTGTCGTGATGTTGGCCGAGGACGAACCCGACGATTTGGACGACGACGATGATGAGCGGCGCGATCGCGAACATCGTGAAGTAGGCGATCGCGGCAGCCAGCCACTGCGAGTTGTGGCGTTGAAAGTCGGCAAAGGTTTCCTTCGCTACGGGGACGACGTCGGCGGCGCTCATCGCCGGTAAGATACCCATAACGCCGGGGTCATCTCTTGAGGCTACCGTCGGCGGGTGGCCGAAGAGGTTCCGCGCGAGCTCGTCGTTGCCGAGGGCGGGGCGCGCCGCGCGGTGGTCGCGACGCTGCGGCGATTCGGCGCCGGCGCCTTGCGCTTCGCCGACCGGGCGGCGATCCGCGTGCACGTGCTGCGCGATTGCGACACGTATCGGGCCGCGTCGCCGGTCCTGCGCAGGCTCGGAATCGACGTCGACGCGTGGCCCGCGCCGCCGGCCGGTTTGTTCGTCGTCGAGGAACGCCGCGTCTATCTGCGCGCAGTCGGCGCGATGACGGTCGCGCACGAGTTCGGCCATGCGCTCGATTGCGCGCTCGGCGGCGGAACGTATCGCTCCACCGCCGATCCGGCGATCCGCCGCGCTTATGCGAGTGCCCGTGCCTTCGTCACGCCGTATGCGGCGTCGGGGATCGACGAGTATTTCGCCGAAGCGATGCGTGCGCACGTCGGCGCGAACGACCCGGCCTCGCCTTGGCCGGATGCGACGCGCGAGCGGCTTCGAACGGTCGATCCCGAGATCGCCCGAATCGTCGGAGGACTCTTCCGCTCCGAGCTACGCGCCTGAGGCTGCCTTCCGTACCTGCGCGCCGCAAGGTCGATATTTGCTTTGAGGCTTCGGCGTCCCGAGATCGGCTACCCCGAAGTGGACGAGCTTACGCGTCGCGACAGCGGCATGACGTTGTGCAACGGACGGTTCATCTCACCCGCTCGCCGCAGATTCAGACGAATTACGAATCAGGGTTGTTCTCTCAGCAACGCGCTGCAGAATAATGTCAGCCACGCAAGCCACTTCGATCGTCGTAACGACTTCCAAGTCAGCACGACGGCGCAGCAGCGGTTCCACCGTCTCGACATAGCGAAGCACTGCGGCTAGTTGTTCCGGGCTCTTACCGTAGTTGTTTCCAACGCGTGACGCGAGCCGCTGACGCAACGTATCCTGAGGCGCGCTGAGCAACACGATATAATCGAACTCGTTGTAGAGCTCCGCTTGCTCGTCGGAACAGCCGGCGCAGAACAGGGGCGAAGCAGTAGTCTGACTCAGCAAATCGCGGACCGCGTGTACATTCCAGCCAACCTCACCGCGGGCGCGCGGATAGGTGAGGCCAAGGGTCGGCTCGTCTATGTCGACGGTGAAGTACCCGCGTGATGCAAACTCGGACATCAAGGCAGATTTTCCGGTGCCCGACATGCCGGTCACGAGAATACGCATATGGGCAGCTACCACCGAGCCTCGCGCGTTCCTGGTAAGGACACCCTGTACGCCGCCGGAACATGCATTGTGGATCGTGGATTACGGAATGACGACGATCTTCAGGGGGTCTCCTTCGCGTTCCCGCATGACGCGCAGCGCTTCGTTGATCCGTTCGAGCGGAAACTCGTGGCTGACGAGCTCGCCGCAGCGCAGCCTTCCGCGTCGGGCGAGCGAGACCGCGCGTTTCACGTTGTTCCCGCCCTCACCGCGGCTGGTGAACATCGTGATGTCGCCACGCACGATCGCGCTCAGATCGAGCGTCACCGGAGCGGGATAAAACGCGACGATCAGCAGTTTTCCCCCGCGCTTCGTGACGCTCGCGCACTGCTGCGGGGCTTCGAGCGCGCCGGAGGCTTCGATCGCGAGGTCGACGCCCTTGCGGCCGGTGAGCTCCATGACGCGCGCGACAGGAGCCGTCTCGCGCGCGTTCACGATCGCGTCGGCGCCGAGGCGCAAGCCCATCTCGAGACGGCTCGCGCGCGTCCCGACGAGGATCACGCTGTTGGCGCCGAGCTGACGGACGGCTTGGACGGTCATGAGCCCGACGGGCCCAGGCCCCCAAACGGCAACGTCTTGACCGAGGACGTACGCGCCGGCAACGTCGAGGCCGTAGAGTCCGGTCCCGGCGGTCATGATCAAAACAGCGTCCTTGTACGTCAGCGGCGGCGGAAGGGGGTAGAGCGCGCTGACGTGATGGATCGCGTACTCGGCGAATCCGCCGTCGGCGGTCATCCCGGTCGCGCGCTGTCCTTTGCCGCGAACTGCGTAGTTAAGGCACGCGGTGTATTTCCCGACGATGCAGTTGTCACAGCGCCCGCAGCCGTGGTGGGCTTCGATCGCGACGTCGTCGCCGACGGCGAACTCATCGACCGACTCGCCGAGAGCGGCGACGCGACCGGTCCACTCGTGACCGGGCGTGTACTCGCCGAACGGCGGCGTGAGCGGGAAGTGACCGTCGTAGATCTTCAGATCGGTTCCACACATCCCGCACATCGCGACCTTGACGAGCACCTCATCGCGCGCGGGTTTGGGGACCGGCTTTTCGACGACGCGCAGGTCGCCCGGACCGAAGAGCACCGCCGCCTTCATCGTCTTGGGGACGGTAGCCGGCTGCGGCGGTGCGATCACGTCGCGGCTTCGGT